>CAZHDS010000344.1:0-2776 GCA_964531495.1 uncultured Ignavibacteriales bacterium | reverse complement strand
CGCGAATGATACCAGCTTGCTTGAAGAGGGCTGCCACTGCTACGTCGCTCGATATCAGCGCTCCAGTATGGGAAGCTGCTGCTCTTGATCCGGCTGCCGTTCTCCCGCTCTTTACCGCTGCAATGGGTTTCGTTAGCGAGACTGTCCGGGCAATGCGAGCGAACTTCCTCGGATTACCAAAAGACTCGATGTACAGCAGAATCACTTTGGTTGAAGGATCGTCACGCCAGTACTCAAGCAGGTCATTGCTGGAGATATCGGCCCTGTTGCCGATGCTCACAAACTGGGAAAGGCCAACATTCAGGCTCCGGGAATACTCCAGTATGGCCAATCCAACCGCGCCACTCTGGCTGCAAAAAGCCACGCTGCCTGCAGGGGGAAAGACTGGTGCGAAAGTTGCGTTCATACGGACCTCAGGGGCAGTGTTCAGCAGTCCCATGCAGTTTGGACCGATCATCCTCATGCCATAGCCGTGGGCAATCTCGAGAATGCGCTCCTGGCGTTGCATACCGTCTTCACCGACTTCGCCGAAACCTGCCGATATGACTGTCAGGGCTCGCACCCCCTTCTGCCCACATTGCTCAAGCACTTCTTCAACAGCCGGGGCAGGAACAATTACGACCGCCATGTCTACGCGCCCTGGAATGTCAAGCACGGTTGGATAGGCCTTGACTGCTGTGACGGCCTCCGCTTTGGGATTGACTGGATAGGCTGTTCCTCTGTACCCCTGGACGACGAGATTCCTAAAGACCATGTTCCCAATACTTGCTTCATTCTGCGAAGCGCCAATGATCGCAATTGAACGCGGATTCAGAAAAGGATCAAGGGAAGCTACCATCGCTATCCTTTCACGTTCGTCTGACCGCTTCTCGAATGCCGAGGTGGGTTCCAGATCGAGCACCATGCGATACACACCTGCGGAAAGCTCCGACTCCATGTGAAATCCACTGTCTTGGAGCATCCGGATCATGTCATTGTTTTCCGCCAGCACTTCGCCGATGAACGTGCCAATGCCCTTTTCCCTGGCGATCCCGGCCAGACGCTCCAGCAATTGCGTACCGATGCCTTTGCCTTGGAATGCGTCTTCAACCACAACTGCCACCTCGGCCGAGTCTTTCTCCGGGAACCGATAATACCGGGCAACAGCAATGATCTTGTCTTCGTTCGCCTGGCGAAAGGTGGCAACCAGCGCCAAGGAACTTTCGTAATCGATCCCACAGAACCTCCGCACCTCCTCGCGCGACATTTGCTTGAGCACGTGGTGGAACCGCAGATATACGGTATGTTGACTGAGGCGGCTAAACAGCGCGAGCATCTTATCTTCATCTTCGGGTTTGATCGGTCTTATGTGCACGGATGAACCATCCTTCAGTGACACTGAGGCGGCGTATTTGTCAAGACTCCTGCTGGTCTGGGATACACTCATGGGACACCTCCTATTAGGTTTGTGCATTCCGTGCGGCACAGGCCATAGACTCTCTATGCCTTTCACCGCTCACTCCCCCATTTGTACCTCGTTGGCCGGCCATTGCGGCCAATCGATACCGACAGCTCGCTACCGTTTGCCCGCCGTCACGGTCCTCGGTTTTAAAACCGGCCTTCCGCCGCGAATGCGCTTTCCCCAGAACTCAACCAGGTACTCCTCGAGCTCCGTGACCAGCAGCCCCGGCAGACCCAGGAGAACGATCACGATCCACCATTCAGCCGGGAACGGTTCGGTTCGGAGTGGATTGAACCCGGTGGAAGGGAGCCCATATACAATGAGCAACTGGATGGCAAGCGTGGACGCAATGCCGACGATCACCCACTTGTTCGAAAACGGGTTCATGGTGAAGGCGGACTTCGTCAGGGACCGCGCTGAGAGTAAGTAGAAGATGTGCATCATCATCACCGTCATGAATGCCGCCGTCTGAGCTTGCCCCAGGCGCTCCTCATCAACAATGCCGTTTTCAATCGCAGGGCTTCCGTAGTAGTTGAATACGAAGAAAGCCGCCCCGGCCATCATGACCGAAACCAGCCCCACCTTCCGGAAGAACAGCCGGTTGGCTATGGGCTCTTTCGGATCGCGGGGAGGCCTGTCGAGGAGGCCCTTTTCCCGTGGCTCCCACAACAGCGGCAGCGCCAGGGCAATTGAGTCGTACAGATTGATCCAGAGAATGTGGATGGGTTCCAGCGGAAGTCGTTCGCCAAACAGGGCTGAGAACGGGATGAGCGCGATGGCACCGATCACCAGCAAAGCCTGTCCCCCGTTAGTGGGAAGCGTATACAGGATGACTTTACGGATGTTCTCGAAGACGTGACGCCCTTCCTCAACTGCGGCAACTATGCTGGCGAAATTGTCGTCAACCAGGATGATGTCAGCCGCTTCCTTGGTGACGTCGGTGCCCTTCTTGCCCATGGCGATTCCCAGGTCGGCCGCTTTGAGAGCCGGCGCATCATTCACGCCATCCCCGGTCATGGCCACAATATGGCCTCTGCGTTTCAGTTGTATGGCAATGCGATACTTGTGAACCGGTGCTACCCTGGCATAGATAGAAACCCTGTCGACCAACTCGAAGAGAGCCTCGTCATCCATGGTGGCCAACTGCTCTCCCGTGATGACTTCATCTCCGTCGGACCCTATTCCCAGCTTGCGCGCGACGGCCCTGGCGGTAGCGGCGTGATCACCAGTTATCATCACCACCCGGATGCCGGCTCGCTTGCAGTGGGCGATGGCGTCGATAGCCTCCTCCCTCGGCGGGTCGATCATGCCCTGCAGCCCCAGGAAAGTCATGCC
>CAZHDS010000343.1:473-2781 GCA_964531495.1 uncultured Ignavibacteriales bacterium | reverse complement strand
CCCGAACTAACTTGACGTGGCCTTCTTCAAAACCGGCCAACTGCTTGAAGACTTTCTTGGCATCGTCTGATCCGGCTGTTTCGGACAGGCCGACGAAAAGGTCTCGCGCCTCTTCCTCCAACCGAAGGGCCATCCCAAGAATTTCCTGATTGGTGGACGTCTGACTGATCTCGGCGATGAGGTCCTTGTGCTTGGAGGCCATATTGGCGTCGATCTCCGGCAGACCTTCCTGGTTGAGCACGTCGGCCGTCAGAACCCACATCTCAGAACGCATCTCAGAGTCGAAGCGCCGCTCCAGTATCTGGAAGTGCTTCTTCTCCTCAAGAGCCAGCTCCTTCAGGATCGCTTGCATCTCCGGGTCGGCGACCTTCTTGAGCGCCTCAAGATAGAACACATACGCTGTGATCTCAGATTTTATGCCGCTGGTCAGGGCATTGAGAACATCGTGGTTGACAGTCATCTCACTTCCTTCTTCGCTGAGGGTCGCTTTTTGCTCCTGTAGATATAGGATCCGACAAGCGATTTTAGAAGCCTTTTTTTGAGCAATTACTGACTCAGCGGACGCATAGGTCCTGGCCATCCAGAGCAGAACAACATAGGCATGAGGAAAAAGCGGTGGCCGATTACCCTTCCGGCGTTTCGACGACGATACCGCTCTCGTTGCCACTGATCAGATGTGGCGTGATGATAATGATGATATTGCTGGTTGATTTGGAGCGCGAGGTATTCCGGAACAGCGCCCCCAAAATCGGGATATCACCCAGGAGCGGGATCTTTCTAATGCGCGTACGTTCCGATTCATTCTTGAGGCCGCCGATCACTATCGGCTCGCCGTCCTGAACCGTGATCTTCGTGCTGACATCACGCGTATTGACCACCGGCAAGCCGGTCACCCCCATTCCCGTGACGTCGCTGACCGTTGTAGAAGCTTCGACCGTGATCCGGCCGTCCTCGGCGACGTAGGGCGTGATCTCAAGGACAATACCAACCTTGATGACTTCCAGACGCACGTACTCACTGCCGACGCGACCGGATACGATCGTGTGGTACTCATCCTGCCCCACGTAGATACGGGCCGTCTGCCCCTCTACGGTAGCCAGCTTGGGGTTGGCCCGGACATTCACCTTGCCGTCCACAAAGAGCGCCCTCAGAGCGATCTCGTAGTCGATATTCCAGTCATTCCAGGTATCGCCGATGCGACCGCCGAAAATATGGATAGCGCTGTCGAGAATATTGTTGACGTCTTCTGCTGAACCGCCACTGCTGCCGAGCGGAATGTCCGAGGCTGGAATTCGGGCCAACGGCACATTGGCCTTGGTGACGCGGCCATCTTTTTCCGTTGCTAGGTAGCCGTCGAAACCGAATTCTTTCAGGTTCTCATCGGAGATTTCCGTCACCAGCGCTTCGATCATCACCTGCCGGGGAGCCTGGTCAACTATGGCCAGATCCTTCTTGAGACGCTCTAACACATCCGGCGGGCCGTACAATGTGACGGTGTTGGTCGTTTCGTTGACGCGAATAAACCCTGTGTAGTAGGTCGACAGCAGCTTGGGAATATCCCCCGCCTTCACAAAACTGGGGCGATACAGCTCAGTCTCAGCCAACAGAGGAAATGACGGATTGTCGGGACGGGCGGCGCCGACCAGATAGTAGTCACCCAACCAACGATATGCCATGCCATAAGGTGTCAGCACCCGCTTCATGGCATCCTTGAGGGGAACCCCCATCAACTCGATAGTGACGATACCCATGACTGATTCATCGGCGACAATGGTTACGCCGCACTGGGCTGCCATGGAGTTTAGGACTTCGCGCAGGTCAGTGTCGTAGAATACGTTGGTGATCAGACATTCATCCAACGCTTCAATCTGAATGTCAGCTTGGCTCGGTTCGTTCTCGTCGCTCCAGCTGATTGCCGGGCAGACCGCGACAACGCATAGGAAGAGCATTGCCGTGATATATGATTTAGTTTTCACGAGGTTTGACAACAAATTCCGTTTCCATCGTCGCTGGTTCCTTGGTGCCGTAATTGACTTCCAACTGAGCACGGTATCTCCCAGCTGGTAACTGTTCCATAGTTTCGCTGGTCAACATACGACTCTCACCGGGGAAAATCAAGACCGTATCAGGAGTTATGTTAAGCTGCCCGACATCCTCAAAACGCGGATCTGTAAGAACTATCATCGAATCGATGATTGATTTTTCTTCCGCCCACATCTGGATTATAGCTATCCCCCGCGCCTTGAAATGCATGTTGCCCGTATTCTGGATCAAGGCCTGAACAGTAACGCCACCTGTCTCCGATGTC
>CAZHDS010000343.1:0-463 GCA_964531495.1 uncultured Ignavibacteriales bacterium | reverse complement strand
CACCACTAATCTCGAAATCGGGTGGCACGGTGACCTGTATTGGTAAACGAAGTTCGGCCGGCAGAAAATCCTCGCCACCGCTGGCCGTATCAACCGGTTTGGCGCTGATTAGCAGGCAACCATAGTTGCCACCTGAGGCAGCTTCGGGGACGTTGAGAGTCACACGGATATTCTGGCGCCGGTTCGGATTGATCGTGAATTCTTTCGGTTCGAATTCCATCCAGTCAACAATTGATCGACCCGAGTCGGCGTTGTCCGTGCTCCACAATTCGCCGGTCATGTCATGGTAGATCTGCCCCGGCTTGACGCTCACTTCAACGGGAAACTGCTCGCGGTTGACGATCGTGGCTCCAAACGGACGGAAGGCACTCACCGGAGCGCTCAGATCGACAAGACCGGGCATTATCTCAACGGCCAATGGTATCGAGATATCAAGCTCACCAACCTGCGACGCCGCATCACG
>CAZHDS010000342.1:0-2781 GCA_964531495.1 uncultured Ignavibacteriales bacterium | reverse complement strand
CCCCCGATAGGTCAGCGAAGGATTCGGGCCTGCGATTTTATTCTCCAGAGATTTCAAGATGGCCATCCAGAGATCCCATTGAAGAAGAGGGGGGTCTCAATGTTTATGCCTATGCGTGGAATGATCCGGTGGATGTCATAGACCCTGTTGGCTTACTCAATATTAGTGGTTTCATTGGCAGTGTGCTAGGCCTTGAGTTAGACAAGCTTTATCATAAGAAATTGCCCCCAACTACCATCAAGGCATGTACCGTGGAAGGTACGGTTTGGTATCGATTAACATGTTGTCCCAAAGGAACAAAGAATGCGGGAAAGAACAAGTTTATCATCGAGATCAAGCCTGCAAAGATATCATGTTCGAAGAAGATCTCGTTACTTAACAAAGTGCTTAAGAAGAACCCCTATGGTGCTGTAATAGTCGAAATCTTTGAGGCCACAGGATGGGAGGAGCCCGCAGATATCGGTGTTGAAATCAGCGGCTCAGGTGCAATCAGTGCTCATTGGGATGGTTGTGTGGAGAAGATACTGAGCGCAAGTGGAAAGGCTGTTCTGTCTGCTGGTCCGTATGGCAAGATTGCGCTATGGGCTCCTAAGTACAGCTTTCAAGCTAATGCTAAAGGTGTTGGTACAGTTACAATGTCCGTCACTTATACGACTCGAACGGTGTCTCTAGAAGCCACGGGCAGTATTACGTCTAAGGCGGATGTTTCGTATCGCTCTCCTGATACTGACGATAAGATGGTTCACAAACATTTTACGGGGCCGAAATGGTCCGCTTCGGGAGGTAAACTTTGGACATTCTAATATCTAGGATGTGGAAGATTGAGATCCAGCTTGTTCTTTGCGGTCTCTTTATCAGCCTAGTCAGCGGCTGTCTTCATCGATCGGATGCGCATGTGTCGAGAGCAGAGCCGATGTTGGACACAGCACTTCTCAGGCAACGAATTGTCGGGTCATTTTCGTTAGTGGAGCATGCCTTGGGAGCTCGTGGGGAAGATTTGCTCGCAAGAGCAGAGAAGCAAGGCACAAAACTGGAGTTCTTGGCCGATGGTACATGTGTTATCCATTCTATGCCTTTTGTTGTGCAAATGGATGACAAGAGTTTCAATGTCTTGCTATTTTTTAATAGTGATGGCGGTTTATGGGAGATTGATCAGCTCAACCGGCTTGTTTTGAAGACCGCACCTTCTCATGAGAATCCCTTTGTTGGGGAGATAGATCTTTGTCATGGTGAGGTGCGTGTTCTGTTCGGCGATTCTGATAACCGAAAGTCGAAGCTGCTTACGTTTTCAAAGGTTCGCTGATGTTTGAAGAAATCAAGGTCAGGCACTGAGAATGGAGTTTTCAGGAAAGAAACAGAATGGAAGTCGGAAGAGCACAAGAAATCATACAGCAACTCGCCGACGGGGTGAACCCGTTTACCGGCGAGCGGTTCCCGCCTGACTCTCCATACCAACAAGCCGACACCGTCCGCGCTCTTTACCTGGCCCTTGAGGGTCTTGACCGTCTGAAACGATCCAAATCCCGAGCCCACTCCGGCCCACCCAAAGCAGGCAAGCCCTGGACCGAAGACGAAGAGAAACGAATCCTCGAACAGTTCGATGCCAAGGTCGACGTGGAAGAAATCGCCAAGGAACTTGAACGGACCAAAGGCTCTATCTGGGCCCGGCTCGAGAAGCTCGGACGTGTGCAACGCAAAGACTTTCCCGGCTCAACGCCACATCCCCCGCGATCCGGCGCAGAACCCGAACCCACACCGCCAGGCGGCAAGGATGAGGACTACCCATTTTAGCAGCGTGCAATTAGGAAGAGATGAGGACATATGATCGACTTCAAGAAGTGGAAGAAAACAACAGGCAATCCTACGAGACTTCTGCTTGATCCCCTCAATCCACGTCTTCCCGAAGCTGATCACAGCCTCAGCCAACGTGAGCTCATTGAATCCCTTGTTGCGAACGATGATGTTGATGATCTCGCAAAAAGTATCGTCGAAAAGGGCTACTATCCGCTTGAGCCCCTCATAGCCATTGAGCAAGACGGCAAGCGTTACATTATCGAGGGCAATCGACGCTTGGCCGCGCTCAAGTTGCTTATCAGTCCAGACGGTGCAGCCGAGAAGGATCTGAAGAAGTTCCGTCGCCTTTCCGAGCAGATCGACACCGACACAATCAAGAAGGTCGATTTGCTTATCGCGCCTTCGCGCGCCGCGGCCGCGCCGCTAATCATGGGCAAGCACACCAAGCCGGAAGTACAGATGTGGAAGCCCATCATGAAGGCCAAGTTCTACCGGCGTCTGTTGGACGGTGGCCAAACCATCGACGAGATCGCCCGGGAAGACGGCACGACCCCGAGTGACGTTGCTCGTTTCCTTCAGTCCTATGGTATGTATCAGGTCGCATGTACACTCGACCTCCCCGAGGACGTGACTAAGATCGTTTCCAATCCCCGGGCCTTCCCCATGTCGACGCTCGACCGTATCTATCGTAGCACTCCGGGGCAGCAGTTCCTCGGCGTGCAGTTCGAGGCCGATGGCAGCATGAAGGGAAAGATCAATCCTGACGAGTTCAGGAAGGGCTATTCCAAACTCGTTCAAGACGTAGCTGTCGGCGGTGATGACGGAGTTGACTCACGCAAGACGAACAATAACGAGGCTATTGAAGCCTATTTGGACGAGATCCCGTCTTCACACCGGCCGAACCGTCGCCGTCGTGGTGCCTTTACCACGAGACGACCATTTCTGTAGCATTCTCCCCTTTGCGTAACCAGAGGGGAAATCATGCCG
>CAZHDS010000341.1:0-2829 GCA_964531495.1 uncultured Ignavibacteriales bacterium | reverse complement strand
CCCTGGATCTCAAGGTTCCCCAGAGCCCGCATACCAAGTATGCTCAGCAATCCGAATACCGTGACAATGCCGAATACCCAGAGGGTTTTTCGGTCAAGCATCTCAGCAAAGGTATCAGCGATCAGACCTCTCATGATTCCTCCCGCCCGGACTCGGTCACGGCTTCCACAAAGGACTGCTCAAGAGAGACCTTCATGGGTTTCACCGACCGAATACTGATCCGCTTCATGCGCAAGCGATCAATGACCACGTTTATGTTCTCCGGATCTGCCAGTTCCACCAGGAGCCCCTTGGACGTCACGGCCAGGATTCGTCCAACCTCCTCGGGAAGGTCAATATGCTTGCTACCCATTTCGGCCTCGATCTCATACTGACTCTGCCGACTGGTGAGCGCCTCCACCGAGCTGACTTTCAGGACGTGTCCCTTCTGAAGGATAGCCACGCGATCAGCCACGGCTTCCACTTCAGAGAGCAGGTGACTGTTGAGAATAATAGTCCGTCCCCGATCTCGAATCTTCGTCAGCACATCGCGAATCTCGACCCGTCCCATGGGGTCCACACCATCGGTTGGCTCATCAAGCAGCAGAACCTCCGGATCAGCGATCAAAGCCTGGGCCAGCCCGATCCGCTGAAGCATACCCTTTGAGTACTTGCCGATTTTGGTATCCCGCCACTTGTCCATTGAGACCAATTCCAGAAGCTCGTCAGCGCGGTGTTCGATGTCACTACCCGCCATGCCGTACAGACGGCCGGTGCTCAGCAGCAGACCATGGCCGGTCAGATGAGTTGGAAAACGATGGTTCTCCGGCAGATAGCCAAGCTTCTGACGCGAGCGTGGCTCGTCGGGCGGATGACCAAAAAGGGTCGCCGAGCCGGAAGTGGCATGCGTCAAGCCCAGAAGGAGTCGGAACATCGTGGTCTTGCCAGCGCCATTGGGACCAAGCAAGCCAAAGATCTCCCCGGGCTCTATACTAATCGTCGCCCGATCAAGCGCGACAATGTCCCCCTTGCGCATACCCGTGCGATAGATCTTGCTCAGGTCATGGGTCTCGATTACACTCATCGATTTCCTTCGTAATAGATCATCAGTACTGGCCTACCATACGGGATACTCCGGCCAAGGTTCTGTCGTAATCTACGGCAAATTCGGTCCAGTATCGTTTTTTGGCAACAAAAAACGCATCCGCTAAGATACCCTCAGCAGTGGGGTGTGATGCGGACAATCCTGGCCACCACGCGGCATTGAGGAACCAGCCCGGACCGAGGGGATTATTGACTATTCGCGGAGGTTCTTGTTTATTCGGAGTAACGGAAAGGATAGACTATGTTTTGGAGATCCCTATATGGAAATCTCGGTTGATAGGTATTGGAGAATGAATATGCTGCTAATGAAGACGTTTCGATTGATTTACTTCTCGGTAATCCAGATCGTTCTGGCTCTCGGACTGAGTTGCTCCAAAGACGAATCTGGGCCTACGGAATCAACAACCAATAAGGCACCAGAGGAACCGGTAGTTGTTGCTCCAGGCAATGGGGCTACAGATCAGCCCTTGGTAGTTACGCTGCAATGGACCTGTACGGATCCTGATAGTGACCCAATTACATACGATGTTCATTTTGGCACGAATTCCAACCCACCACTTGTGAGTAGTACGCAATCCAGTAATTCCTACACACCGAATGCTCTCTCGAATAGTACCAAATACTACTGGCGTATAGTTGCGAAAGATGATCACGCGCATTCCACAAGTTCATCTCCTTGGGAGTTTACCACTGTCTCATTGAATGCCCCAGTGTTATCGACTTCCTCCGTCACTGCAATAACGCCGACCACCGCGCAGAGCGGAGGTACTGTCACATCCGACGGAGGAGCGTCTATCACTGCTCGCGGGGTATGTTGGGGTACAAATACCGAACCGACGATTTCCGACCACAAGACCATTGACAGTTCAGGGATTGGCAATTTCACCAGCTCCATCATTGGCTTGACCGCAGGGACCCCCTACTATGTAAGAGCTTACGCCACCAACAGTGTCGGCACCGGTTATGGAAACACTGAGGCATTTACCACTGAAGAGAGTTTGTTTGAGCCGGCGGTCAACTACGGGGCTGGTAGTGGTCCATCTTCTGTCTATGCGGCTGATCTGGATGGGGATGGGCATGATGACCTGGCCGTGGCCAACCAGTTTTCCGCGAACGTCTCCATCCTGATAAACAATCGCGACGGCACCTTTGCCTCGGCGGTCAACTACGGGGTTGGGGATCTTCCTTTTTCTGTCTATGCGGCTGATCTGGATGGGGATGGCGATGATGACCTGGCCGTGGGCGAATATCACGGCATCTCCATCCTGATAAACAATCGCGACGGCACCTTTGCCTCGGCAGTCAACTACGGGGCTGGTGATGGTTCTTATTATGTCTATGCGGCCGACTTAGATGGGGATGGCTATGATGACTTGGCCGTAGCCAACGATAGCGTCTCCATCCTGATAAACAATCGCGACGGCACCTTTGCCTCGGCGGTCAACTACGGGGCGGGTGATTATCCTACTTCTGTCCATGCGGCTGATCTGGATGGGGATGGCCATGATGACCTGGCCGTGGCCATCGCTTCTTCCGACAACGTCTCCATCCTGAAAAACAAGGGAGACGGCACCTTTGCCTCGGCGGTCAACTACGGGGCGGGTGATGCTCCTTGTTCTATCTATGCGGCTGATCTGGATGGGGATGGCGATGATGACCTGGCCGTGGCCAACCAGTTTTCCGCGAACGTCTCCATCCTGATAAACAATCGCGACGGCACCTTTGCCTCGGCGGTCAACTACGGGG
>CAZHDS010000340.1:0-2836 GCA_964531495.1 uncultured Ignavibacteriales bacterium | reverse complement strand
GATCGTTGCCCTCAGTACCGTTCTGCCATTCATAGTGCAGTCGGTGATAGGCATCAGTGATACTGTCCTGATAAGTACTGTAGAAGCTGCTCGACACCGGCGGAAGCGAGGAACCTTCAACTCCAACGCCCTTGCCGTAGCCTTGATACCACCAGTTGTCACCGGCCGGGTCAGGATTGCTTGAGCCGACGCTATCGCCGCAGCGGTTCACCTCGTCCTCATCCATGATCCAGTCCAGTCCGGTATCCTCACCTGGGTCGAGCGTGCCATTGCGAGGCGGGGCGTCCTCAGTATCAACATTGCCGCTACCGTCAAGATCCTCAGAGATGCGGCCGAAGTCAAAGTGTAGCGTACCCCGCCCTCCCTTCGCCCGTACTTCGAATGTCAGAATCCGCTTCTCGTCAAGCCTGTTCGAAAAACTGCGCATGATGCCGCCCCACGACTTCGTTTCTACCGAGTCACCACAGGGATCATCAGATGGACCGTTGTACTCGTAACCCCTGGGACGGAAGAAAAGCCGCAACGGCTGTAGTGAACCCTGGCCGGCAGCCACCTTACTCGCATAAACATCTTCTCGACTAATCGGGGGTGGATTGTGCCAGCGCACCGTCCCGCGAGTCCAGGTATCACTGCCTCGGCTTGGAACGTACAGGGGATCAATGCCCAACGGATTGGTCGCGAGCGTCCAGTTCGTGCGAACGATGCCGAGGGACACCAACTCGACCGCCGATTCGAAATCGTCCACGTAAGCGTCGCCATCGACATTCGGGTTCGGGCGTGACTGGGCGATTTCCGCCGACACACGTAACAGGGAGGCCGCCTCGGTGTCAACCAACGGCAAAGCATCGACGATCTTGGTCAGGAAGTTCGGATGCAGCGCGAAACTGATATCAAAGTCCATAACCATGGCCTTGGCCGTTTCCTGACCAACCCGCGGCTTGCGCTCCTGAGCCTTATCTGATTTGTACAGCACGGTGGCCCCGAACTTCAGATCCTGGCTGTATTCATATTCAAAGCGGGTACCCAGAAGGGTTTTCTTCTGGAGCGCCATGAACGGCGCGTACTGGAATTCGACCTGGACATCAGCACTCGGTGCCGTGGCCTCCTCACTGCGGAGAGTCACCTGACCCATATCATACGAGATATCGTAGTCAGTACCCTTAGTGAGCACGTGCCCATTGAGAGTTACCCGCTCCGAGCCTTCAATGACGTTGGCGCGACCCAAACGGATAGTGGCACTTCGTGACTTGGTCGAAACCTGGAGATAATACTTGGAGTCGGATAGTTTATCGGAACGCGATGAATATCTGTATATGGTCGGTATCTTCTCGACCAGTGAATCGCTGACCTCGCTGTTGCGATCGATAAATTGGCGATTCGAATTGAACGGCTCGCGTTCCGGGAATATGACCAGCCCCCACTCTTCGTTATAGACCTCGAGAAGCGGGTCCAACTTGCCATCTGGAGCCTTTATATTCTGGTCGTTGTTGTTCCACTGGTCCAGACCAAGAATCTTGATAAACGGATCCTGAGAGACACCCCCAACCTGCTGATAGTCGACGTTCGAGGTGGCTCCCTCACGGCCGGGCAGCCCCTTGAATATCTTGACTTCTATGTCTTGAATTGGCACGTCGCGAGGCACCCGATAACAATTGCGCCACATGAGATTCCAGGCCGGATTGGATACCAGCATATCCTTGGTCATTGGTTGCAGCACCCGCAGAGTGTCCGAATCATCGTCACCAGTACGGCTGTAGCCAATCGTGTCATATCCTGTTATCGTACCCTCGTCGTCTTTATGAGTGATGTACATACGCACGCCGAGAGCGCGACGTTTGCCGGTAGTAAAGACAATTGCCACCGGACTTCGACTTGGATCCTGTCCGGTAAGAAGCTCCCATCCGCCCTCGCCGGTGATGTCTCTCATACGAACATTGGAGTTGTCATAAGGACCACTGCCACCGGACATCTTGGTCTTGAGATCTACTTCCACGGCCTCAGTATTGTCGGTTTGGGTCTCTTCTTCGTAGAGGACTAAATCGACCAGATCATAGGGGCCAACGTTGTCTTCGGGATAGAACAGATCAAAGATACGTCCTTCAGCATAGCTGTAGTCCCGGATGAAATCGGCGTTTTCCTCACCGGTGGCCGAGACCACGGCCGATTCCGAGGAGCCTTTCTCTTGCGAGGCTATCGCTATCATACTCAAGTTGCCCAGTTGAGCTTCGGCCTTGAGACCGAACAGTCCCTGAATTTGCTGAGAGTAACCGACAAAGCGAGTATTGGGAATACTCAAGGTTGTGTTGCCGGCCTCAAGGGCTCTGATGATATCATCTTCGTCGCCTCGGTAGCGCAGGATGAGGCGGTTGGCCAGGGGGATGTCATTCTGGTTGTCCTGGGTTACCGACACCGAAATTTTAGTGCCAATCGTACCCTGTATGGTGAAGCGCGAAATCTGCTCCATATTGAGCGCCGGGAATTTACTTTGCCGATGAATGCCTGAATTGGTCGCATCATCCCACTGTGATCGTCCCTGAAGAGTAATGCGTCGAAACCCCGAGACCCGCAGGTTGGCGCCACCTTCTCCGAACATGCGATCAAACCGTTTGGGCAGCGCCATTCCCAGATTCAGCCCGTCGCGACGCTGCCCCTGAGCGGCCATCACGAGGGTGTTCGAGGCAAAACCGGCAACACTCCGATTCAAATACGCTTTCTTCTGATAGTCCGAGTATTCCAGACCGGCAACCGATACCGGAATCAGGGCGACGTCACCGCGAATGTGCGTTTCAAAAGTGAGGGAAGTGTCGGCGAAACTCGCCTGCCTCTCGACCCGGGG
>CAZHDS010000339.1:0-2844 GCA_964531495.1 uncultured Ignavibacteriales bacterium | reverse complement strand
TGCGCAGCCGATCGGGTGGTGGCCAATCCGGGCACGCTTACCGGATCGATAGGCGTGATCTTCCAGTTCTACACGGCCCAGGAGCTTATGGACAAAGTGGGAATCCGTACCGAGACGATCAAATCGGGCGAGCTGAAAGACGTGGGCAGCTACTCGCGACCCATGACCGAAAAAGAGGAACTGATGCTCCGCTCGGTGGTTATGGACAGCTATGAGCAATTCATCGAAGTCGTTGCGGTGGGCCGTAATATGGATGTTCAGGAGGTCCGTGATCTGGCTGATGGCGCGATCTTCACGGGGCACCAGGCCTACAACTACGGACTTGTCGATAGTCTCGGAGGTCTCTCCGACGCCGTCAATATCGCCGGTGAACTGGCTGGTCTTGAGGGTGATCTGGATATCGTTCGACCTTATGAGCGCGGGCAAATGGGACTTCTTGATCTTCTTGGCAGCGTGCTGGATGGAGTCGATCAGAGACTGCAATCCCCGCTTCGCGGACCCCAATTGCTCTACATGTATCAGTAGCAGAATTCCGAAGTTTTTTTGCTGGGAGGTGCGAAAAGGGTGGACAAACGCGAAGTTTTTCCTTTTCTTAGCGCCTGCAAATACGTATCTTTACCAGTCGCATGGAGTTATCCCGGAGTCGGGATGCGGGCGACAGGAGTAGTTTGGCAAATAGTAATGTAACATATGGACATTTCCCTTTAGGGAGGATGTTGTGACTAAAGCGGATTTGGTCGAGAAAGTAGCCGAGAAAACCGGTCTTACAAGGACAGACGTCGCCGTCGTCGTCGATTCCTTTCTTGATGTGGTGAAGAAGTCGCTTGAGAGCGGCCACAACATTGAGATCCGCGGCTTTGGCACGTTCAAAGTGAAGCTGCGCAAGGCTCGCAAGGCCCGTAACCCTCGCACTGGCGAGGTCGTTCCGGTCCCGGACCGCAAGGTTCCGGTTTTCAAACCGTCCAACGAATTTAAGAACATGATCACCAGGCAGCCGATCTAACAGACCGGTCCGATACGGAGGATTAATGCCCAGCGGAAAGAAGCGGAAACGCCTTAAAATCAAAACGCACAAACGCAAGAAGAGAAGACGCGCCAACCGTCATAAAAAGCGCAAGGTCTAAGCGACTCATCCGCGTTTTCAACCGGAGGGCAATACCCCTCTTGTGTATTGAAGTAGTCTGGGTCGGTCTGCCGGGGCTGTGGTAACCATTGTCGCAGCTCGCTCGTACGATCCCAATTACTGTCCCGATTTCAGACCGCCCCCTCGACGATTGAGGGGGCGGCTCTTGTGTTTCGCCGAGACATTTCCGCCCTTGGTCTCCTTGGCAAATCCATTGCTATCCAGCCGCTTGCCAGTAGTTAGTCAGTGTCCCTTTCAAAATTGGGAGGTGTAGTGTTTTTTGGCAAATAAACGCGCGGCTTCGTAACCTTCTGCGCAACTTGACGTAATGAGTGGGTAGATAACAGGAACTATCAACTCAGGAGATTGACCCATGCGGAAGATTTGCTTGACCATCGCAGGAGTGTTGCTGGTGGTTGGCGCGAGCGCCATCGCCGAGGATAACGGACGCATCTATGGCAAAATTACAACAGTCGATGGCGACGTCTTCGAAGGAGTGATTCGCTGGGACAAGAACGAGGCCCATTGGGTCGACGTCCTTGACGGTACCAAGGAGTTGAAGCGGGAAAAAGGCGAAAGATCGAGCCGCAAGAAGTACCGTGACAAAAAAGGTACTATCGAGATATTCGGGTGGGAGCTGGGTGGCTCAACCACCATTAACTGGAGCGGAAACGCCCAATCGGGCGTACGCTTCGGACATCTCAAGTCGCTTGAGGTCTCCGATGACAACGCCGCCTTGCTCACGTTCAAGTCTGGCGAGGAAGTTGAATTTGAGGGCGGATCAACTGATATTGGATCGGACATTAGAGAGATCGTGATCGACGATGAGGTCGAAGGCGAGATCGAACTGGTCTGGGATGATATCGAGCGGGTCGATTTCATGGCTACTAAGTCCGGGGCAACTGATAGCTTCGGTGATCGTCTGTACGGCAAACTGACAACCCGCCGGGGAGACGAATTCACCGGCTACGTATGCTGGGATGTTGATGAAGTCTATTCGACCGATATTCTTGATGGCGACGACAAGCGGCGGTCACGTAAGGTCAAGTTCGGCAAGATTGCCAGCATCGCACGTTATTCGTCAAACGGTGCGACCCTGACGATGGTCGATGGTGATGAGATGGTGCTTCGTGGATCGAATGATGTTGACGACGGCAACCGCGGGATTATCATCGGTGATCGCGCCTTTGGTCAGGTCCGGGTTGAGTGGGGCGAGTTCGATCGTCTCGACTTCATGCCTCTGCCGGATCGTGGCGTCGAATACAATGACTTCGATGGTGGCAAGCGTCTCGAAGGCACTGTGTTCACCGAGGATGGCGAGAGCTATACGGGCACTATCCGCTGGGATGACGACGAAGAGTACACATGGGAGATTCTTGACGGCGACACCCGCGATGTTCAGTTTGACATTGAGTTCGGTCTGATCAAGCAGATCAGAAAACGCTCTTACCGCTCTTCAATCGTGACGGTCAGCGATGGCCGCGAATTTCGCCTGCGCGATTCCAATGATGTTGACGAAGACAACAAAGGAATCTACATCAAATTGAGCGACGGGGACGAGGTCGAAGTCAACTGGGAGGATTTCGAGCGAGTGGAGTTCTCGCACTAACAGGGCCCAGGAGGGGTCTACACAGTTTTCGCGTTAGCTACGCAATGCACATGATCTGCTTCACAGCAGATGACTTGAAGGCCGCTCACCCGAGCGGCCTTTCTTATTTGTA
>CAZHDS010000338.1:0-2847 GCA_964531495.1 uncultured Ignavibacteriales bacterium | reverse complement strand
CAGCGATCGTCCGCCAGGACAGGTCCGGAGAACCCGGGTATTCTGATACGTCGAATACTGGAATCTCTGACTGGAATGCTCCAGCCTTGACCTGTACCTTGTCCGCATCCCGGATCAGCTCAATCTCATCTCCCTTCTGGGACCGCACAATCTGCATCAGAGCGTTGGCGTTTATACAGGTTGGCTCCATGCTGACTTTGGCTGGCAAGGTTTGAGACAAGTAGTTTTCCTGATCCGTGGCATCCACAAGAAGTGCGTTGCCCTTATCCATGGACAACCTCACGCATTGCAGGATCTCTCGGTGTTTGCGCTTGATCAGCTTTGATGCGTTCTTCAAGGCAGAGACAAGCGCTTTCTTTTTGACAGTTACGTGGTTTTCACCTTCGTGTGTCATATTCACCCTTTCTGCTATGTGCCATAGCTTCTGTTCGCGGTTACAGCAGTCCCTCATCCACAAAACTGAAATAGCGGCCCCGGCCAACTATGACATGATCCAGAATGCGGATTCCCAGAAGATCCGCAGCATCTTTCAGACGCTTGGTTAAGGACATGTCGTCAGATGATGGAGTGGGATCACCTGAGGGGTGGTTATGAACAAATGCCACCGCAGCTGCCCCATCCTGGAGCGCTGGTCGGAACGCCTCCCTTGGGTGAACCAGAGAGGCGGTCAAAGTTCCCATGCTGACCAAGTGCCGGTCAATGGTGCTGTTCTTCTGACTCAAAGTGACGACAAAGAACGCCTCTTTGTCCAAACACGAAATATCCTTGAACATCTCTGCAAAATCGCTTCCTGATTTAACCGGAGGCCCTTCAGCCTCTCGTACTTGAAACGCCATGATCCGCAGATCACACGCGTAGCGTTTGCGTCGCATATGTCCTCCCTTCATTGATGCGAACTCGCCAATCTGGCGAACAGCCATTCGAGTCCGGCCCTCACCACCCGTGTCAGGGCTTCGATGATGGCAGACCCGATGAACGGCACGATCTTCTTGAACATGGAGAATCTCCTGCTATCTCGGGTGAAAAAGAGGCCGTGGACATCAGGTTCACCTCCCACACTACAGGGAGGAGGTGGTAGCGTAGCCTGGTGCCTCACGGCCCAAAGGTTTGATGAATTACTTTTCGTAAGGTGGGAGAGTTGGCCATTTCTGGCACAAACTCTTATGGCCGCAGCCTGCGCACATCCAACTGGCGTTTGGATAACACAGCTCTTCAGACATGGCCTGCCAGCACACTTTTGCTTTCTCGATCAGGCGATTCGCGTCTGGCTTGTCAGGCTTGACCTCAACGATCACCACCTCTGGCACCTTGGTCTTGGTCACATATCTGTATTCCAATTGGAGTTCGGCCCCGTCAAATTGCTTGAGAAGACCGATACGGTGAGCGGCAATCGCGTACAGGGTCAACTGATCTGCATTGACGCCGTCCGCTTTGCCTGGCTTGCGCGCGGCAGTTTTGAAGTCAACCAGACAGAGATGCTGCGTTCCATCATCGTCAGTGCGCAGTTCCACGAGATCGATGTACCCGACAAGGGGAGGCATGTCGTCAGCCAGTTGGCATTCAAAACGTTCTTCCACTGCGATCACGGTGCCAGGTGTTACACATGCAAGAAACGCATCCAACATCCTTGCTGCGGTCTCTTCCAAGCTTTGGGGCGTGTCTTTGGCACCAAGCTGTACTGGTGAGACCTCTTCTTGCCAGATCTGGTTGTAGGCAGCGAGCAGTTCGTCTCTGGTCACGGTTCTGCCTTCAAGTTGGCCTTGATAATAGGTCTCCAGGGCACTGTGAAAACCCGAGCCAAAGACAAGATTCGCGGACACAAAGTCTGGTTTATAGTGGCGACTGAGTAACCATTGAAGCGAGCACGTCGAGAATGTCCTTAGCTGCGAAGCTGAGATGTGTGGCTTGGACTGAGACGCGCGCGTTATTGGTGGTGCAAGTGTGGCGGTCATAGTGGATCTCCTATTCATGAGGAAATGGAACAACCGCTGTCCCAGCCCATGAGCGCAGACTGGGGGGAGCCTGCGTGTCTACACGAGGAGGGGAGGAACTGGGACAGCGGTAAAGATTGCTGCAGATGGTGGGACTACTGGGTGGGTCTGTGTGGATCAGCTCTTGGGTTCTTCCTGCTTCAGATTCTCAATCACGGTTGATGCCTGTTTGATCGTCAGCTCATCAGGCGTGGCAACGCCGAACTCGGTATTGATGTAGTCGAGCAGCTGATCGCGCTCCAGGCCGATGCTGTGGCTGATGGCAAAGATCGCTTTGATCTGCGCCTGGCTGGCATGACGGCCATTGCCGTTCTTGTGCCCATTACCATTGCTTCTGGGGTTGTTCCAGCGACGCTGACCACCGTTGCCGCCATTTCCTCCGAGTCCCTTGGGTTCGGGTGTGTCTGACGCGCCCTGAGCTGCGATCTCCGCATCGATCGTGTTTTCCAGCAGGCCGTAAACCTCTTTGATTCTGCCTTGGATCTGTTCTGCGGTGGCGCCATCACTAACCTCGATTTCGATGCCGGCCATGAAACTCTGCGAGCTAAACTGGACTCCTGGCACTGGCACCTTTTTTGACACGTTTGCGTGGATCTTGATCATGATTCTCCCTCCTTTTGCGATCTGAACTGCTCAAAAAGCCGGTTTGCGAATGCTGGACCGGGTGACACTGTATCTTAACGCGGAAATAGCCGTATTTTAGACACGGTACTGAAATCCTAAAGCCAGCCGCACCATATGGTTACGCAACATTGGCGTGTCGTACGGTACGACAAATGGCCTACGGTAAGCCTGTTTGGCGGGGGTGCCTGGGTAGTATAACGCGGAAACAGCGGGGTTTTAGGTCAGATGTTCT
>CAZHDS010000337.1:0-2856 GCA_964531495.1 uncultured Ignavibacteriales bacterium | reverse complement strand
GAAGACGCGACTGGGCGAGGTTGTCTCTCTCGCTATTTTGCGGAAACGGCCCTGCATGTTGGCCATGATCAACGATCCCGTGACGCCCTTGCCCGAAACATCGGCGACTAGAACGCCAAGGCGGTTATTGGCCAACTGCAGAACATCATAGTAGTCACCGCCAACCTCTTTGCAGGGGATTTGCAGAGCGTAGATGTCCAGCATCGGATGCTCTGGGAACTCCCTCGGCTGCAGATTTTCCTGCAACTGACCGGCCGAAGAAAGGTCATCCCTGATGTCTTTCAGAGTTGAACTCTGCTCGTCGGAAACTAGTCGGACCGATGTGTAATTGAGCCCTAGCATGATGAAAGTGGAGCCAATCAAAGACAGAATCACCGCCGCCACCGGTATAACCAGCGACCACAAGGCCACCGCCACGAGTGCTAACGTAGCCAGCACAGCCACGATCAGCAGCGCCATGACGAAGGCGAAAATCGGTCTGGCCCGCAGCAGGACGGAGCAGAAAGCCAGCACCAAGAGCGCGCCACCAAGCCTCTGCCATGAGTTGTCCAGCGCGGTTAGACAACTCGGTCCCAGAAGAGTCTGAATCGCAAGAGCCTGTATCTCTGCTCCGGACAGGCGCTGGTCTGAGCCGACCGGATTTATCTCCTGCAACGGAGTGGAATAGCGATCGGGCGAACTCGATCCGGTGACACCGATCAGAACGACCCGATCCGCAACCACATCCGCCAGATTGTTGCTACTGAGTGCATCGGAATAGGCGACAGTGGGCAGGGGGCTACGATACCAGGCATAATCAATGGCGTAGGTAAGTAGGTCTTGGTCACTATGTTCGGAGGCACTCCCTCCGTAGCATCGTACTACTTCCGAAGCCAGCGAGGGCAGACGTTTCTCCTGGAAGAACTTACGGACGTAAGTACGACGAATACAGCCATCATGTTCGATCGGCATATTGACCAGACCGACTCCGACAGCGGCTCTGACAAGAGCATCATGGGGTATGGCCAGATGCTCGCTACTTACTATTGTTCCCTGGCGATCGCTTTGCTGACGGCTTTCCAGGGCGCTCGCCAACACAACGTTGCCGGCGGCGGTCATACTGGCGGCCAGAGCGGCAATATCTGAGGAATCACTTCCTGGCAATTCGTCGAAAAGGATGTCCACTACAATCAGCGATGCGCCGGCGTCAGCGAGATTCTGAATTACGCGTGCATGCTGAGCCAGATGCCGGGAGATGGGATACTGGGGAGACTTGAAGCATGTGTTTAGTGATTCATCGTCAATCGCCACAAGAACCACGTTGGGCTGTGATGACGGCTGGCGCAGGTCCATGCCGAAATCATAGATGCGGGCATCAGCTCCGTCTAGCCACTGAAAGCGGACGGCCATCAATAGCAGCACAGCGCCCAACACAAACCCCACCGTCAGCCTCAAGATGGGATTAGTAACTATGCCTCTCAGTGCTTTCAACTGGGTCGCTGCTCCATGGGTTACTGCCCCGTCAGTCTTCTAGCAACTCTCGATATATCTCGGCTGCAGCTTGGAACTCGCCCGCCTGCTGCAGCATCGTGGCTTTGGCGCGCAGCGCTAGCCGATCTTCAGGATACTCCTCCAGGAGCCCTTCAATCTCTCGGAAACAAGCCTCCGAGAGGCCGAAATCCCGATAAATCTTGAGACGCAGCAGGGCTGCCAGACGCGGATTGTCAACCGACCGATCCACCTCAGCGATGTACTGGGTGACGGCTTCTGCAAACTCCTTGGTCATGACTTCAAAATTGGCTTGAAGGGACGAAAGTGCCTCATCACCGAGCTCGGCCTGCACTACCCACAGGTACGCCCCGCCAGAGGCTACCAGCTCTTCGTGCTCTGGCAGACGGACATAGGGTGTGTTGACCCGCTTGTCGAACAGAAGTTGGGTGCTGTCGAACAATCTGACGCGATACTGATATACGCCCTCGATCTCCTCCCAGGCCAATACCGTAGGAACCCGCATTAGGTGCGCTCCTGGCGGCGGGCTGGTAAGGCGTGGTACTCGACGTGCCCTGGACTGGTTGGCCATAGGGTCGCGAACAGCCAGGCGTGCATCACCCGATTCCTGGTCCTCGGCGAACAACAGCGACATCAACGCCTTGGGCAGACGGGCCAGCAAGTTGCCCTCGCGCGGTTTCACCTGGGAGACGAGAATCGTAGCCGGACCCTCAAAACGAGCCACGCTGCCATCGCGGAGCAAGAGATCCACAGCGCCCTGCTTTCCCAGGGAAACGCTGTCCTGCTCGTACAGCGGCAAGTCAATTGTGAGTGAACGCGGCTTGTCGCCTAGCAACGAGGCTGGTAGGGAGACGTCGACGACATATGCATAGGCCGAATCATATTGCGTATTGGTAGCCTCATCACCAAAGATGATGATCGGGAATAGTAGGCTCAGCAAGATGGCCATCGCCGACGACTTGAGTGGGGTAGTTATTCTTAACATGACACACACTCCTCTCCGAATCGGATCACCGGGTTGATGCGAGCAGGGTAGATATCGACTCGAATGTTGAGCCACGGCCCCGTCGCACTTTCATACCTCTACTACGAAAATTAAGCTTCTGAGGTTCATCCAATCTGAAACAGACGATCGCCTACTTAAGGAGCTTCATCCCGGCTTCGCGACTGTCCGCCGTGTCGAAGACAGAAATCAAGCGCGTCAATGACAGCAGCGATTCCACCGCCGTGATATTGGTCAGGACTAACTTGCCACCCGCATTGCGGATGGTCGTCATAGTCGAGATGAGCATGCCCAGACCGATCGAGTTGATCCAAACAACGTCGTTCAGGTCGACCAGAAAACTAGTGATGTTGTTATTGATGTTT
>CAZHDS010000336.1:0-2871 GCA_964531495.1 uncultured Ignavibacteriales bacterium | reverse complement strand
CGAAGGCGGACAGGTGCGAGAGAAATAGAAGTTGGAATACTGTTTTCTCGCAAAGATCGCAAAGATCGCAAAGGAATGAGAGATAGAATCTTGGCGGGCTTGGCGACTTGGCGAGAGAAATGGCAGTTGAAAGATTGTTTTCTCGCAGAGCCGCAAAGATCGCAAAGGAATGAGAGAGAGAGTCTTGGCGGGCTTGGCGTCTTGGCGAGAGAAATAGAAGTTGGAAGATTGTTTTCTCGCAGAGCCGCGAAGATCGCAAAGAAATGCAGACTTCTTATTCTCTTATCCAGTAGTAATGGGAGTTGAATGATGTTGGCGCTTGGACTGATTCCGGGTGTATTCATACTGGTAACAACGGCGCTGTTCTTCCGCGCCGGATGGTCACGTGTTGCAGGATGCTGGAGGTCCGCATTTCTTGCAGCATTGATAGTCGTTGCGACGATAACCGTCGCATCGACCGAGTTGCTGAGCCTTCTCCGACTTCTGACATTCGGCTGGATTCTTGCCGTATGGCTTATGGCCACCGTCGCTTCAGGCTGGCTGTTGTACTGTACAAGGGGCGCGGCGCTTGAACGGACATCACCCCCGCTTTCGCGGCGGATTGACTTCCCGTGGTTCTGCATAGGGTCGGTGATTTTCATCGCGGCAATTCTGCTGAGCATTGCCCTTGCGGCGCCGCCGAACACGTTTGATTCCATGACTTATCATATGAGCCGGGTGGAACACTGGATACAGAACAGCTCCATCTCACACT
This sequence comes from uncultured Ignavibacteriales bacterium, assembly GCA_964531495.1. Lineage (GTDB taxonomy): Bacteria > Zixibacteria > MSB-5A5 > GN15 > FEB-12 > DAOSXA01. The sequence goes on along the minus strand of CAZHDS010000336.1, from coordinate 2,117 downwards.
ATCCGACGCACATCACACGGCAACTCTACCTGTCGCCGTTGGCTGAATACCATATCCTGCATCTCCAGATCCTCAGCGGTTGCGATCGCTTTGCCAACTTGGTGCAGTGGTTCAGCATGGTGGGATGCTGTGTCGGCGTCTCGCTGATTGCCGGGATGCTTGGCGCGGGTCGTGCGGCGCAGGCGGTGGCAAGCGCCTTCTGTGCAACCCTGCCAATGGGGATACTGCAGGCAACCGGCACGTTCAATGACTATGTGAACAGTTTCATGATGGCAAATCTTGTGTTAATCGTGCTGAGGTTCACGGAACGGTCCACGCTTGGCCAAGCAGCTGTCACGGGGCTCACAGCGGGCCTGGCGATTCTTACGAAAGCCACATCTTACCTGTATGCATTCCCTTTCCTGTTGTGGTTTGCATGGACGGTTATCAAGTTGGTGAGACGGACGAAGCGCGTCGCGTTGTTTGCCATCGTGTCGATAGCCCTTCTCGTTGCGCCGAACGCAGGTCACCTCGTACGAAACACGCGGGTATTCGGCACGCCGTTTGGTGTCGGGCAGGAGCATGGCACCGGCTACACGAATAAGGCTTTCGGGATCAGGCCACTTCTGTCGAATATCATCAGGAACTGTTCAATACATGCGGAGCAGCCTTTCTATGCGGTGCGGTACGTCGAGACAAGGGTGGTCGAAATACTGCACGAATGGCTTGGCATCGATCCAAGCGATCCAAGAACCACTTTCGGGAACGAGAAGTTCGGGATCAAGGTTACCTCTACTCATGAAGACAATGCGGGAAACACGCTGCATTTCCTCGTAGTGTTGGGATGCGTTATCCTTCTTTGTTCGCGGTACGGACGACTCAAAGATTCGCTCGTATTCACATACGGCCTGTGCCTGCTGATCGGGTTTCTTCTGTTCTGTTTCTGCTTAAAATGGCAGCCGTGGCACAGCCGTCTGCACCTGCCGTTGTTTGTACTGGCTGCACCACTTGTTGCGGTTGTGTTAGGGAAGGATTCGGCGGGAAGATTCGTGAAGATCACAGCCTGCATGCTGATTCTGCTCTCGAGCGTTTGGGTCTTTCGCAACTGGTCAAGGCCGGTGCTTGCGCGGAAGAACGTCTTCAATACTCCCAGGCTTGAACAGCGGTTTGTGAATATGCCGCATTTGATGAAGCCATATTCGTTGGCAGTGCGGCAACTGGTGGAGGGCGGATACGAGACAGTGGGGCTGGTAATCGGATCCGACGACTGGGAATATCCTTTGTATCCGATGTTGAAAGCGGCGGGGAAACGCCCCGAGATTCATCACACGCAGGTGCGGAATGCGTCGGAACGGCTTGAGGACAAAGGCCGGAGGTTCGATGCGTTGCTGGTGATCGACAATGGGAAGAACACCGCTGAGGTTGTGAAGCAGGCCAGCGAAGAGTAGTTTCTCGCAAAGCTGCAAAGGGATGTGTAGCAGTGAGGGATAAGAATCTTGGCGAGCTTGGCGTCTTTCCTCCGAAGGCGGACAGGTGCGAGAGAAATGGCAGTTGGAATACTGTTTTCTCGCAAAGATCGCAAAGATCGCAAAGAACGCAAAGAAATGCGGGATGGAATCTTGGCGAGAGAAAAGGTGGGTGGAAGATTGTTTTCTCGCAAAGCCGCAGAGAACGCAAAGGGGGCGTGGGGAAGATGACCGAAAACGAGATTGGAAAGATTGTTGTTGATGCTGCTGTTGAGGTGCATCGCAAGCTTGGTCCGGGTCTGCTTGAGTCTGTCTACGAAGCGATCCTTGCACACGAACTTCGGCAACGCGGGCTGCGGGTCGAGCGGCAGGTGTCTGTTCCCATAGAATACTGCGGAATGAAGTTCGACGAAGGATTCCGCGCAGATATCGTTGTTGAGGGCAAGGTGATTCTGGAACTCAAGTCTGTCGAAAGCGTCAACAATGCGCACAAGAAGCAGGTCCTGACATATCTGCGCTTGACGGATATGAAGTTGGGCTACCTGCTGAATTTCGGCGAGGCCCTGATGAAGGACGGGATCACCCGTACAGTAAACAAGCTGGATTCACTCTAAACCAATCTTGGCGAGCTTGGCGTCTTGGCGAGAGAAAAGGCGGTTGGAATACTGTTTT
>CAZHDS010000335.1:0-2874 GCA_964531495.1 uncultured Ignavibacteriales bacterium | reverse complement strand
CGCAGCCGGCGTTATAACCGTCACTAACTCGACTTTCGAGAACAATGGTCGTTAAGGGCTTTACACGACTGACAGAGCAAATGCGTGGGTGTCGGACAGTGTCTTCATCGGGAATGGCTATTATCCGCTGCGCTCTGATGGGCGGAACCTGCATCGGGTGCTGCACGGCAATACCTTTACTGGCAATATTCCTAACCTTCTGCTCACTGCTGGGACGATGACAACTGATGTCAACCTGTCCACGGCCAATGGATTGGAAGGGTACGAACTGGAAAATGATCTTACAGTCGCCACGGGTGTCACCTTGACCATCGAGCCAGGCGTGGTGGTGAAGGGGCGGGGTGACACCGTGATACGGGTGCTGGGGCATCTACAAGCCGTGGGTACTGCTTTGCAGCCGATTACCTTCACCTCGAAATCAGATAGCAACCCTGAGCAGTGGGAAGGGCTGCTGTTCAATGGAGGCACCGGACATCTGCGTCACGCGACCGTGCGTTACGCGGGCGATTATGAGAACATCTTCACTCAGATACGCGCAAGCATCCGCGTCCAAAACGTGACCAACGGCGAGGTACGCATTGAGAGCAGCCAGATAATCAGTGGATACGAGGCTCAGGACCCTGACTATGGCTTGTATGTCAGCAACAGCACTATGGTAATCAGCGACACTTTGTTCAGCGGCCACGGCAACTCTACCAACAGCTCCGCTCTCTACGCTACTGGTACAGGCACTGTCATCACTGTCACTAACTCCATCTTTAGGGATAACAAGGGCAATGGACTTTACGTTAAGAGTGGAACAGTTGTGACCGTAGCTGGGAGCACAATCCAAGACAATGGGAATAGAGGAATACAGGTTCAGGCCAGCGCAGTTGTCGTAGAGAACAGTTGTATCGCTGGGAATGCCAACTTTGGCATTGAGAATCTGTCATCAAGTCCTGTTGTACTGGCGGTGAATAACTGGTGGGGGCATCCGACGGGTCCTTACCATTCAGAGACCAATCCTGATGGATTAGGAGACACGGTCAGCGACTTTGTCAGCTACGACCCATGGCTTGCCGGATCTCCGGGTTCCCGCCAGCCAGCGGCGTTGGCGCTTGGTCAAACCCTGACGGGCATAGCCAGTCCGAATGAGTATCAGGACTACTATCTCGTCATCACGCCTGGGCTGTCATTGGTCGTCGAGATTGCGCCTCTGGATGGGGCTGAAGCTCTCTGGGTGTACGGCCGTCTGGATGATTTTTCATTGTGGACACGCTACGACTACCGTGTTCAGGAAAAGACGAGCCGTGGAACCTACGAACTGCTGATCTCGCCGACCCAGGATCGGACCTATTATTTCAGCGTCTATGGACGCGATGTGGCTGAGGGCGGTGGGGAGTATCAGATCACAGCCAACACCGTCGAGAGTTATCTGTCCGACCTTTCACCCCGCTCGGCGGGCAACGCGGGGGAGGTCACGCTCAGTTTGTGGGGTCTGGGCTTTGTTGAGGATATGTCGGTGGAATTACGCGACGCGGGACTGCCAACCCAGGCCGCCGATGAGGTCACCCTGGCGTCGCCAACGACCCTCTGGACGCACTTTGATCTGAACGGAGTTTCAACTGGTGTGTATGATATCTACGCAATCTGGCCCGACGCGCAACAAGTGAGCCTGGAGGGTGTCTTCACGATCACTCAGGGCGCTGGCCAAAATCTGGAAGTATCACAGATCGCTCCTGAATCGGTTCGAATGAATACCCAGTATGTGCTCAAGGTGGACTATACTAATGCAGGAGATTCAGATATGCCGACGCCGCTTCTCAAGATCTCCGCTCAAAACGCCAACCTCAAATTGCCCGACCAGACAGATTTCGATGGCTCCGTTATTGAGGTCTTGGGCGTCATTTCTGGCGGCCCAACAGGCGTAATCCCCCCGGCAGCTAGTGGCACAATCTCTTTGATCTTCACACCGACCAGCACCGCAGGAACCGTCAAATTCACGGTAACCAACGTCGCCACGGGCCAGACATTGTCGAGCAGCGTCGCAAGTGCTCACGAGCCGGAGAAGCCTCGCATCGTGACAGCGAATAACAAGTTGACGGAAAACGATGATATTGTTGCCCAACCCCGTCAAAATGATCCAGCCGCGCTCATCAATAACAGTCAATTCGTCGCACTGGAGATGTACTTTCCCGAGCACATCACGGCATTCTTGGCAAGTCAGCCCGGACTGCTTAAGGATTACACCGTCTTGATGAATGGTAAACAGCTAACGGCTACCGATTTGATATGGCAAGCTAGCTTTGTACAGGATGTTCTTTTCGAAGAGCAGCGACAGGCCGGATTGGAATTCGACCTGAACCCAAAGCTGGTAATCGCCTTGCTAGAGTCAGTAAACGGTGTCGTGAGTGGTACATCACGACCCGGGAGCATCCCCAATCTGCTACAACCGGATCAGCTATTTAGCTTGACTGAGGAGTTGGGAAGGGCCTACGTCCGCTACTATTCTGAACTACCTGATGAAGATAAAGGCCTGGCAGCTACGCGTGCAGTTCAGGATGTACTGAATCGCACTTTGCCCCAAAGTGCTGCAAGTATGGTCTTGTCGCCCACACTGTCTGATTCCGTTACGAACAGCTACGCGGCTCTGTTTGGAACCAGGCTGGATTGGCCGCTAAGGATCGTACCGCTGCAGACGTTGGATGGCCTGCAATTCCCCGCTTTCAAAAAACCCACCGTCCGTAATTCAGATACCTCAGCACCATCGGATTTCAGCAAGACAAGAGTCGGAACTCCTTTGACGCCGTACATTTTTTCCAGAGCCCGAATGCGCGGATCCCGGGAGCGGGTCATATCGGCTAAAAAAAACTGCGGATTTGAATTTTCTTATAA
>CAZHDS010000334.1:0-2888 GCA_964531495.1 uncultured Ignavibacteriales bacterium | reverse complement strand
ATCTTGTCATCAACCAGGTGGTGTAGTTTCAGCATGTACATATAGCCAACTGTCACTTCCTGCTCCAGCCGCTCGCCGGTTCTGCCGTCGTAGAGCCGCATCTTCAAGTCCCTCGGAACCGTTACGAACACCTCTCCGACTGGAGGGGTCTGTCCGTTTTTCTCGATCTCTGTTGTTCGACTGTTGATGTGCTCGTTCACCTCGCCCATCAACTCGCGAATGTCATCTTCGGTCGCTCCGTCGAACACCGGGGTAATTGCGTCAAAACCCAGAATCTTCGCAGCCCAGCCCAGGTGAGTTTCCAGTATCTGGCCCACATTCATACGACTCGGAACGCCGAGTGGATTCAGGCATATATCCAACGGTGTACCGTCCTCCATGAACGGCATATCCTCTTCCGGAAGGATCTTGGCGATAACACCCTTGTTACCGTGACGACCGGCCATCTTGTCGCCAATCGACAAAGTGCGCTTCGTCGCAACGTAAATCTTCACCATCTCGAGAACGCCGCTTTGAAGCTCGTCACCGTGTTTCATCCGAGCCAGCATGGCTTCCTTTTCTTCCTTAAGCTCCCTCAGCTTGAACAGGTATTTATTCACAATACCCTGCACCTCGGCTCGCTTCTTGGCAGGCTTGATCCATTCGATGTCAAAGTTCTCTATCTGCTCGTAAATCACGTCATTATCGTCACTGACACCGACCTTCTGGCGAGTGGACTGATCGATCACCTCAACACCGGCCTGATCGTGTACATCCTGCATCATCCGCCTGAACATCGAACACTCCAGTGCCAGCATCTCATCACCGTAGCGAACGATATCTTCCTTGTGTGACTTACGCTGCTCTTCACTACCGGCACCGCGACGCACAAACCGCCTGGTCTTTATCACCACGCCGGAATAGCCGCTGGGCATCTCCAGCGAATCATTCTTCACATCCTCGCCTGCACGACCGAATATCGCGTGCAGCAGCTTCTCTTCCGGCGTCAGTTCAGTCTTGCTCTTGGGCGAAACCTTGCCAACAAGGATATCACCCGTAGAAATTCTGGTACCCTCACGAATAACACCGTTCTCATCCAGATTACGAAGAGCCTTTTCGCTGACGTTTGGAATGTCACGGGTAAACTCCTCACGACCCAGCTTGGTCTCACGAACCTCAATGCTGAATTCGTCGATGTGGATACTGGTAAACACGTCATCCCTGACCAGCCGTTCATTGATCAGAATCGCGTCCTCAAAGTTGTAGCCGTCGAACGGTACAAAACCCACCAGAACGTTCCGGCCAAGCGCCAGGGAACCGTTACACGTACCACCGCCGTCGGCGATAATCTGGTTCTTCTTGACCTTGTCTCCCAGATCGACTATCGGAATCTGATTCAGACATGTCCGCTCGTTGAGTCCTTCGTATTTCAGTAACTTATATTCATCAGTACCGTCGATCACGATACGCGTACTATCTATCGACGTTACACTTCCATCGCTTCTGGCACGAATCACCATACTTGAGTTCTTCGCCACTTCCACTTCCATGCCGGTTCCGACCAGCGGCCTTTCGGTCACGAGAAGCGGTACCGACTGGCGCTGCATGTTCGAACCCATCAACGCACGGTTGGCGTCGTCGTGTTCCAGGAACGGAATCAACGATGCAGATATGCCGACCGTCTGTTTCGGCGATATGTCAACATAATTGACAAGGGCACTGTCAACCTGCGTCAGGTCGCCCTCTTGCCGCGCGAGAACCAGACCCTTTCTAAGTTTGTTGGTATTGGTCTCGACCATGCTTGGCGGGGCAAATATCGCCTCCATCTCCTGGTCGGCACGCAGATACTCATGCTCACCGGTCAGCTTGCCGCGCTTGACCTCTCTGTAGGGCGTAACCAGAAAACCATACTCATCGACCTTGGCAAATATGGCAAGCGAGACAATCAGACCAATATTCGTACCTTCCGGTGTCTCAATCGGACAGACCCTGCCGTAGTGACTGATATGAACGTCACGAACCTCAAAGCCGGCTCGCTTGCGGTTCAAACCACCCGGGCCCAGGGCACTGAGACGGCGCTCATGCGTCATCTGGCTCAGTGAATTGGTCTGGTCAACCACCTGGCTCAGTTCGCCGCGACCGAAGAAATAATCGATACTCGACGAAACGCTCTTGCTGTTTACCAGGTCCGCAATCCGGGCAACGTCGTCCTGGCCCTTCATGCTCATACGCTCCTGAACCGTCCGTCGAAGCTTCAAAAGACCCTTGCGAATCTCACTGGCCGCCAGTTCATCAACGGTCCGAAGACGCCTGTTGCCCAAGTGGTCGATATCGTCGGTCACGCCCTCGTTGTTTCGCAGACCGATGACATATTTCATCGTATTGAGAAAATCATCGGGACGAAGCGACATCTCATCTTCCGGCACATTCTGTTTGAACTTACGGTTCAGACGGAACCTGCCAACCTTGCCCAGACGATATCGATTCGTGTCGTAAAACTTCTCCGTAAACAGCATCCTGGCCTTATCTATATTGGACGGGTTGCCCGGACGAAGACGTCCGTAAATCTTCAAAAGAGCCTTTTCATGGTCCGGACAATCGTCTTCGGAAAGTGTGTTGAGTATCAGCGGATCGACAGCGCCACGAATAACCTCAACACTGCCGAGACTGCTGTTTTGAATTGTAACCACGGCACCGCCGAGTTGAGTACCCGCCTCAACGCCATATTCTACCAATTCTTCAAGCGCCCATGTTTTTAGAAGATTGTCACCACAATAATAAATATGCTTGTGGTCGGGCTTAGATGTGGCTTTGAAATGCATGCGGAGCCTGTTTTTAAGAGATGAGGCCTGGCCGACATAGCCATCATTCACTCTGCCTGTTTGAAGACTTTTGAAAACGTAGATACC
>CAZHDS010000333.1:0-2910 GCA_964531495.1 uncultured Ignavibacteriales bacterium | reverse complement strand
GTCTACTTGTCTATTCGTTAAGGACGGGCAGCTAGTTGAGAGATGCCTTTTCCTTGGCTTCTCTGAGATCCTTAACATGACCTTCAGCCTCTGCCACACGAGTCTTGGCCTTAGCGTGTTTCTTGCCAATCTTAATAAACTCGTTCCAAACCGCAATACTGCCATCGAAGTTGTCCGGGTCGGCTGATTCCACTGCAATGGCGTAATTATAGGCAGCCAGATACTTCTGCGGGGCAGCTTTGAGAGCGGCCTTGAACGCAGCGCCAGCTTTGGAATACTTCTCCAGGGCCAGGTACACTTGCCCCAAGCTGTTGTGAGCGTTGTAGTAGTCAGGCTTGATCTTAGTCGACTTTGTGAAGGCTTCAATCGCCCCTGTGTCCTTGCCGAGCTTCTGATTGGCCTTACCAAGCATGAACCATGTCAAATGATCACCGGCGCCCAGCTCGTGAGCCTTATCCAGGGTCACGATCAGAGTCTTGTAGTCTTTCGCGGCGTAGTAAGCCATACCGAGATCTCGATACAGTGCCCCGTTCTCAGGACTGATGGCGATAGCCGCCTTGAGCGACTCCTCTGCGTCCTGGTATTTTTTGAGCTTCTGCTGCACCCGGCCCAGATTGGCCAACACTTCGGCGTTGTCAGGTGCCTTCTCCCTGGCTGTTTGATAAGTGTTCAGAGCTTTGTCATAATCCGCAGTCGCGAAGTAGATCGCGCCCAGATTCATATAAGCGTCAATGAAGTTCGGGTCTTCGGCTAGAGTCGCCGTATAGGTCATGATGGCGGAGGCCGTATCCCCTGCCTGTTGGAAGGTCAGAGCCTTGTTGTAGTTCTCCTTGGCCGTCTCAGTGTCGGCCCAGGCCGCAGCGCTCAACAAAGCCAATATAAGAAGCGCTAACGCTGTGGCTCTCGCGGATCGATTAATCATGTGACATCCCTTCGGGTTCTAATTCTGCATTCACGAATGTTCTACACTCTCAGATGGCGCTCGATCCCAAAAAAAGCATCAGAGCGACTCTCTGTGGCGCTTAAGTGCTTGGGCGACACCGTCGTATTTGAGAGCCAAAATCCGGGCCGCAAGGATCGCAGCGTTCTTTGCGCCGGGCGATCCGATGCCCATCGTCGCGACCGGAATGCCGGGAGGCATCTGGGCAATCGAGAGCAACGAGTCAATACCATCCAGTGCGGCTGGTAGCGGAACGCCGATCACGGGCAGATTGGAGTGCGCCGCCGCCACTCCGGGCAGGGCTGCGGCCAGACCGGCCATAGCGATGATCACTTCGAAGCCGGCCTCGGCGGCATCTGAAGTAAGTTTCGCCGTCCTATCAGGGTGGCGGTGGGCGGAACTTATCTCGACCAGGGATTCGATCGCCAAGTCGGTCAACAGCTCCTGACACTTGTCGGCATACTTCTGGTCCGATTTCGAACCTATGATAACTAAGACCTTGGCCATAATTTCCTCATTTCGAGATCGGCTTGGCGGCTCTGAAGCCAATATCCTTGCGGAAAGAGGCCCCTTCAAACTTGATCTGGTGAACCAAACGATAGGCCCGAGCCAGGGCTTGCTGGAGGTCCTTATCCTTACCCACGACCCCCAATACACGTCCACCTGCGGTGACGATTCTTCTGTCCTTCACAGCTGTACCTGCATGAAAGACGAAGCTGCCCGGTTCCTGTTTACCGCCCAGGCCACTAATCTGAGCTCCGGTGGAGTACTTCCCGGGATAACCCCGGGCGGCCATGATGACACAAGCGGCCGCGCCTGGATGCCATGCAATCTGGCCAAAGGAGGCTAGTTTTTCATTGGCCGTGGCCATCATCAATTCGGCCAGGTCAGACTTCATCAGGGGCAGCACTGCCTGGGTTTCAGGATCACCAAAGCGAACATTGAATTCGAGTACGCGTGGCCCCAGTTCGGTCAGCATCAGGCCAGCGTAAAGAATGCCCTTGTATTTGATGCCCTCGGCCTTGAACGCCGACAACATCCGGCTCAAAATATGCTCGTTGATTTGCTCCATGACTTCTTCGGTCGTAAACCGCGTCGGACAGTAGGCCCCCATGCCTCCCGTGTTGGGACCACGATCACCGTCAAGAGCTTGCTTGTGGTCCTGGCTGGGCAAAAACGGCAGGATGGTCTTGCCATCGCACACGGCCATGATGGAGACCTCCTGGCCGCTCATAAACGACTCGATCACTATTTCCTTGCCTGCAGCGCCAAAAACCTTCTTCACCATGATGTCTTCAATGGTGGCGACCGCCTGCTTGAAATCGCGCGCAATAATGACGCCCTTGCCAGCGGCAAGGCCATCAGCCTTGATCACGGACGGGTACTCGAGCGTCTTGCAAAAACCGATAGCCTCGGTGGGATCATTGAATACCCTGAAAGGAGCCGTCGGAACGTGGTGTTTCCGCATGAACTCCTTGCACCAGACTTTGCTGCCCTCGAGGCGAGCGCCCTTTTTCTCGGGACCAAAGATCTTCAGTTTGCGTCGTTTGAAATCGTCCGCAATTCCCTTCACCAGGGGTACTTCCGGCCCCACCACGGTCAGATGAATCTTGTTGCGGCTGGCGAAGTCGGCCAGTGCCCGGGTGGCATCAGCCTTGATATTGACGCACTTCGCAATTTGGCTAATCCCGGCATTGCCAGGAGCGCAGAAAACCTTCTCGACTTTCTTCGACTGCAGAAGTTTCCAGACCAGGGTATGTTCACGGCCCCCGGAGCCGATAACTAGTACTTTCATATGGGCCCTTGTTCCTCAACTACCAGAGTCCAAAATAATAAGCCTTGAGCGGCCGATGACAAGCATTTTTTGGGAAAAGGGGCGAAGGAGTGGGCTTTCTCGGGGTCTGCGTTCTCGGCTTTCCCTCCGCTGCCGTCAGTTGGGCCATATTCCTCCAGTATCGAGGAAGCCCGGC
>CAZHDS010000332.1:0-2920 GCA_964531495.1 uncultured Ignavibacteriales bacterium | reverse complement strand
TGCTCGGCCGAGGCGAACTGGAAGTTGAATTGGAGACCCGTGACTACCGTGACCAGTTTAACGATTTCTCGCTGGCAGCCGCCTTACGCCCGCGCGTGGCTTTGGGACTGAAGCTGGAAACCGGGCTGGCCTGGAGTACTATCACCCAGTCGGGGGGGTTGGCGTCATACAGTCGCTATCGCGTGCGTTTCGGGATCGAGCGGGCCACTCTCGACGATCCCCTCAACCCCTCGCGCGGGCTGTTTTTTCGCTCATCAATAGCGTACTCCCACCGTCGCTACAGTCAAGACGGTCTGGGGACGCGAACCGCCCTCAACGAGGCGCTGGTGGAACTCTCCAGTAGCTTCTATCAGCCTATCGTAGGCACCGCCGGACTCCGTTTCGGCCTTGGCTACGCGGGTCTCAACACGGACGAATCACTGCCGCCAGTTGCCGAGCTGATATTCTTAGGCGGTCCACCGAACCTGCGCGGTTTTAGAAATCAGCAGTTTGTCGCCCTGAAAGCGGCTACGGCTACCGTCGAGCCGTATTGGCGATTCGCATCCGGACGACTATTCGCCTTTGCCGACGGGGCCTATCTCTTCAACCGCGTGGTCGAGGAGACCATTGTGGTTGACCGCGAAGTATATGAGCTGGGTTACGGCCTCGGTATGGCTCTCAGTGACGACCGTCGCCTCGTCCGTTTGTCGCTGGGCTGGAATCGAGCTCTGCAATTCAATGAGCCCCGCCTGGCGATAGAGTTCTCATCTGATTTATAAAGGTTGACCTTGGGGGCGGCAACGGCCTAACCTTCAAGATGCGCTTATTTCTGGAAACATGGCGACTCATCAGGGGGAACAATTGTCTAATAGCCATGGTAGGCGTTTGGATCGGAGCCCACCTGACTCAAGTCGAGGGGGAGCATTTCCGCCCTTACATGGCCGGTCTGGCCACTTTCCTGGTATGTGCCTTCGGCAATGTCATCAACGATCTGATCGACATCGAGCTGGACAAGATCAATCGCCCTCGGCGGGTGCTCGTTCGCGGAGCTCTGACGCGAGGTTTCGCGGTCGGCCTGGCCGTGGCCTCCGGCGGGCTGGCTATTCTGCTGTCCCTGACGGTCGGTTGGGAAGTGACCACGATGGTACTGGTCGCCATCGCTCTGCTCGCGGCCTATAATCTCTGGCTGAAGCAGATACCGTTGCTGGGCAATTTCGTTGTGGCTGTTCTGGGTGGACTGACATTTGTCACCGGCGGACTGGCCGCAGCCCCAGAGCGTATTCTGGATCTGCCGGGCGCGCTCTTGCCTGCGCTCATGGCAATACCGTTTCATTTGGTCCGAGAGATCGTCAAAGACGTCGAAGATATCGTAGGCGATAGCTTGGCAGGCATAATTACGCTACCCCAGCTCATCGGCGCTCGGCCCGCGCTGGCAATGGCCTCGGGGCTGTTTTTGAGCTTGGTTGGTCTTACGATAATCCCGATCTGGGCCCACTGGTTCGGACCGCTTTATGAGGTCATTGCACTATACATCATTGACATACCGCTCCTGGGACTATTGATTTGTCTCTGGCTCAGGCCACGACAACCGCTCCTGGCTATCACTTCGGTGGCGTTAAAGCTGGGCATGCTAATGGGAATCGTGGCCTTGCTGTTTGGCTGAGGATTTTTTGGAAACGGGGCCAGGCGTTGGTGGTATAATCAACATTGTGGTTTTCTTGTTGGGCGCTCAAGAGTGCGAGGTGACCTGTACAGACAATGCTAAAGCTTCTCTGTTTGATAGCTCTGGTTCTCTCCCTGATCCAGTCGGGGCCAGTCTACGCTATTTCCGTATCTCAGTCGCTCTCCTCCGACCAGATCGGGTACGAGGATTCGGCAGCCTTTGAGATCGTGCTGCAATGGCCGGGAGCCCAATCGGCTTACTTCTTTGACAAACCCCTCCGGCCCCTCCTGACCAAGCTCAAGGTGAGAGGTTACTCCTCATCGATCGAGTCCACTGGCGAGGGATCCGACGAGATAACCACCAAGACTTACCGTTTCACGCTCATTCCGTCTTCTTCCGGCCAGGGTGTCATCGAGCCGATTACGATTGAATATCTCGCCTGGCCCGATAGCCTTCCCGGGCAGCTCATAACCGAGCAAGTGAGCCTGACCATCGCCCGGCCCCTGCCCAAGCCGGTGACGGATGAGGGCGGCGCGACCCTCTGGCTTTGGCTTACCGTCGCGGCCGTTCTGATTGTGAGCGCCCTGATCTGGTGGTGGCGGCGACGGAACAAACCTGCCCCTGAGGTCGTACAATCTCCCGTGGATATATTTCTGGAAAAGCTAGGCGAGGTTGGAACTGCCGCCGGTTCAGACCTGAAGGTGTTTCAGGGCGGGGTTCATCGGCTCCTGGTGGAGTTCATGAAGGCGCGTTGCGACTTCGACGCCGAAGGCCGATCGCAAGATGAGATCAGCGCCGCGCTGGTTGCCTCGGGTATGGCGATGGGGTCCGCAGAGAGCGTGGCAGGGTGGTATTTCCGGGCCGAGAAGGACAAGTTCCGGCCGGTAGAGGCTGGCCCGGGGGAGACGATTCGTCTTGAGTCAGACATTCGAAATTGTTTTGAGAAAATGTAGCGTAACAGATATTCGGAGCTTCAATGGACACTGACATTCAACAGATTCAAGCCCGTGTCGAACAGGAGTCGGCCTTCGTGGCCAAACTGACAGACCAGATGTCGCGGGTGATTGTCGGTCAAAAGTACCTGATCGAGCGTTTGTTGGCCGGGATACTGGCCAACGGCCATATCCTCATTCAAGGTGTACCGGGACTGGCCAAGACCCTTTCGGTGCAAACCCTGGCCCAGTCGATTTCATGCAGATTCCAGCGGATCCAGTTCACCCCGGATCTGCTTCCCGCTGATCTGATCGGCACGATGATCTACAACCCTCAGAATGCCGA
>CAZHDS010000331.1:0-2928 GCA_964531495.1 uncultured Ignavibacteriales bacterium | reverse complement strand
CAGAATCCTGACGACCCTGACCGTCTGGGCGAGGTTATCGCTAATCTCGTGATGACTGATCTCTCCGAATCAGCGTTCTTGCAGGTTGTCTCGCCGGAGAGACTGAGTGACACTCGAAAACTAATCCAGCATGGCGCCCAACCTCCTGATTCGGACGACGCGGCATCTCAGATGGCCGAACACACCGGGGCCAGATGGATCTTGAGCGGAGATATCTTCCAGGATCACCAGGTAACCACGATCACGTCCCGACTCCTGGAGTACCCTGGCTTGAGGCTCGTGGCGACGCAGAAAGCATCCGGGCCAAGTGACCAAACGATCTTCAGCCTGATCGACCGACTTACGATCGAGATCAAGAAGGACTTGTCATTGCCGACAGCGGCGCTGGACGAGGCTGATCCTCCGGTCGGCGATATCACTACCCATTTTCCTCAGGCCTATCTGCGATACCTGGAGGGTGTTGATTTCATAAACAGGATGTACACGCAGGAAGCAGTGGAAGCATTCGAGGCCTGCCTGGCGATCGATTCGTCCTACGCCATGGCCTATTACAACCTGTCTCGCTTGGTGGATGGCAGGCTCATTCACAAAGCCATGGAGCATGTGGATCATGCGACTCATCGAGATAGTTACTATATCAGAAGCCAAGCCGCCCTGATTCAGGGGGACATTGCCGGTAGCAAGGTGCTCCTGGAAGAGCTTCTGGATCGCTATCCCGACGAGAAAGACGCTCTGCTCACACTGGGCCTTCGAGCCTATGAGGATGGACAGTACCAGGAGGCCATCAGGTTCTTTGTTGACATTCTCGAGATTGATCCGCTCAACAGGAGCGCCAACAACATGCTCTCCTATAGTTATGATGCAATTGGAGATCTTGGCAAAGCTATCGAGGCGATCAACAGTTATATCGCACTCACCCCGAATGAGCCGAACCCATATGATTCAAGGGGTGACCTCCTCGCCAGAAACGGGCTGATTGATGAAGCTATCGAGTCGTACCAAATGGCTCTGGCGAAAAGACCCGATTTTCGGGCGGCCCAGGAAAACCTTGGACACATGTACATATTTCAGGGCCGGTTCGAGGAGGCGACAGAGCAGTACCACATGTCCATAGAAGATCGCAACGTGCCCTACCTCACGATGAGCCAATTGAATTTCGCCTTGATTCCGATTCGCCTGGGATTGTTCGACGAAGCCTTAGAGGCTATCGATTCTGCGATAGTCGTTTCCCGGGATGATGCCGAGCGCCTCGGAGTAGCCGAGCCTTCTCAAGCCCATTTCCTCAAATTCTGGGTGCATCTTGAACTGGGTCAGCTCGACCTGGCTGTGAGAGATGCCGAGACCTGTGTCCACCTGGCCGATCTCGCTCATCCCGATAACAACATATACTATCGATGGACCCTGGCCTACGCCCTCGCTCTCAACGGCGATCACCAAAGAGCTGATAGCATCATAGCCGCCGTTGAAAAGCACTACGCTCAGAATCCATCAACGCCCATCGCCCTGTACTGGTGTAAGGGGATGGTTGCTTTGGCTCGTCATGACGGAAAGACAGCCGTCCCCATGCTGGAGAAAGGTGTAGAAGGATATACTGCTCAGACCAAGTTCATGGGGATGGCCAGACTCGGGCTGGTCTACCTTGAAGCGGGCATGTATGAAGAAGCTGTCGCAGCGTTAGAGCCGACCACTAGAGTATTGGGGTATCAGCGGTTGATCGATGGCGTCTACGGCGTCAAGGTCCACTACCTTCTTGGGCAAGCCTACGAAGGTGTCGGCGAGTATGCCTTGGCAGCCGAACAGTACATGACTTTTCTTGATCTGTGGAACAACGCCGATCCTGCTCTCGCATCCGTATCCGATGCCAGAGCGCGTCTGGGTAAACTGAAGATCACTCCCTAAGCCATCTGCGATCACTATCGCAGCGGCTCGGTGGTCGCCTTGGAAGTAAGAGCCAGTGGTGCCGGCAAAACGGCCACCCCTACTGGAGGGGTGGCCGGTAAATGCGTTGGATAGAGACGTTTGCAGATTCTACGGACAAGGCACCAATGGTGGGCCGTTTTGGAACATGAAGGTCACGAGGTAGATCAGGTCAGCAATGTCGGGGCTGCAAACTCCGTCATCGTTGACGTCGGCCTCAATGTAATAATGCACCGGGCACCCAGGACCGTACGGTTCGTCACAATCAGGTGGCGGGCCATTCTGGAACATGAATGTTACAAAGTATATCAAGTCGGCAATATCGGGTGACGTGGAGGGACTCACGCCGTCGACATCTCCCCTCTTCTCGCAGCATGATATCTTCTCGGTGATGATGTCGGTCTCGATCGCCAACAGGCGGTAGAAACGAATCACGGTTGAATCAGGTCCGCTAAGCCCGTACATCCATAGCTCCTCACCGATGGCCGGGGGAGTCTGGAAGAAGACGCCTGGCCAGTAGACGAGTTGGTAGGTGCGGCAATAGTCCGGGTAGACCTGATGCCATTGCGAGCCCTGTGCGTCGCCCATCGGCAACACCATCGGATTGGGCGGATCGATCAGATCCATGTAAACCGTATCACCGGTCAGAGTATCAACCAGGGTCATAGTCGGCATTACCTTGATGACGTGCTCTCGCGTGGTGTCGGTGGCGTTCTGCAGGACAATAGTATCGCAGAAGCTCAGGTAACCATCACCATTGTCCAGCCAATTGACCATAGCCCAATCGGTGCAGAAATCGGGATAGAGCTCATGCCAGGCGGTGCCATAGGGAGCACCCATGCCGGGCACGTAGCCGGTGATATTGTGATACACAGTTCCGAGCGTCTGCGGAATCGGCGCATCGACGCAGACTGGTGGATTGATGCAGGTGCACGGAACAGGCGGCGGGCCACCCAGGAACAGGTGTTCGATGAGATAGTGGAGATCCCGCCAGTCAATGCAGCAATCACC
>CAZHDS010000330.1:0-2967 GCA_964531495.1 uncultured Ignavibacteriales bacterium | reverse complement strand
GGGCGGGCCGTTTCTATTATTGTAGCACCACGCACCCACAGGGTGTTTTGTCGGATGACAGGGTGGCTGGTAATAAGGACTGGTTTGCCATTATCCTGACGACGAAAAAGATCGCGTTTGGGGCAGTAGCTCAATTGGGAGAGCGCAACGTTCGCAACGTTGAGGTCGTGGGTTCGATCCCCATCTGCTCCATTTTTTTGGGCCAACCCGAGGACCCATGACGGTTGGCCCTGGTCACGAGAGTTCTTTGACAAGCTTGACGTGAGTTGACCTGGGAGAGTTCGCCGATCGGCATGGTTTGTGTCCGGTGAAGTAGACCCTCCCACGACTCATGAGGACAGACGAAGTCTGTGTTGTGCATGGAGGATTCTAATGAATCGCCGCTTTCTAAGGCGTCTGGATCAGGTGAATCGTCCATAGCCCAAAAGGCACACAAAGTGTGTGCTAGATGGGGAACTAGCGGTGCCCTGTAACCCGGAATCCGCTATACCGGGATTGAATTCCCACCCGAGGGCTTAGCGGTTGTTTGTTTGCGACTCCTAAGCGGTGTTGAGGGTCGGGTCCTGTACAACAACAGCCTATGAACCCCGTCAGGACCGGAAGGTAGCAGCGGTAAGTAGTAACTGGTGTGTGTTGCAGGGTCACCCGTCCGGAGCTGGCTGGGCCTAGCGGCTTGCGGTTGCGGTTCGGAGGTGGGTGCACAGAAACGAAAAGCCTCTCTCGGAGAAATCCGGGAGGGCTTTGTTTGTGGTATGCCTACCCCTATGGTGATCACAAGGAAATGCGGGGCGTCTTAGGACACTGTCAATCCCAAATCATTGACATAGCTGCGCGCAAATCCTGCGTTCTGACACCAATTCTGCTATCGGTCTAAACCAAATCCCGACTTGCCCCGTATAAAAGGTAACGAACAGAGACTCTATTCTTATATTTCCTATTCTTCGGTGAGCACTACTTCGGGCGGCCCTGGTCAGCGGGCCGCCCGCCCATTTTGTGCGTATCTTTCCCAGAGTCACGGCCGCGAATGCGTGGAGATGGATTCCCACTTTCGTGGGAATGACATGAGTCGTGGACTCGGTGGACCACTCTACTGTAGTGGAGAAAAACACGCGATGCGTGTGCGCGTACTATTCCATCGAGCGGATGATACGGTAGATTTCACCGGGGCTGGTAGCGGCCATCAGTTCATCGCGGAAATTCTCGTATTGGAGTTTTTCCGCGAGAGCCTTGAAGACCTTTAGGTATAGGTTGTCATCATAGGGGGGAGCCGCCATGATGAAGAACAGATGGGCCGGTTGGCCGTCGAGGGAATCAAAATTGTAGCCTTGGGTCGAGCGGGCGATGGCGATCATGAATTCTTTGGCCTGCTTTGAGCGGATGTGCGGTATCGCGATGCCATCGCCGATACCGTTGCTGGCCTGTTTCTCACGATTAACAAAATCGAGCAGCAGCTTGGTCCGATTACCGATCCGGTTGCCGACTTCGAGCAACGAAACCAGTTCATCAAGGATCTTCTCCTTGCCGTTCTGGAGCCACTTATCTGCCGAGCTACCTTCCTCGAGCTGTCCGATCCGAGTGGTCATTTCGAGCTTAATCGATTGCTCTGTTATGTAGCGCGAGATATTCATACTAACTTAATCGGCTCCAAGCCGTTACAGATTTAGCCAACAACTATAGCAATCTGCCCCGCAGCTGTCAACTGCTTAAACGGGTAGAATGTTTCGCACAACGGAATGGTATTGCGCGTCAATTTACTGTAGGGTATCTTTCATAAGGGCCTTTAGGAACGGTGTATGAGGAGGAACAAATATGTTTTGCAGGGTGCTTATTCCATTACTAGTATGCGGACTTCTGGTTCTGGCGTGCGGATCATCGCCGATGCATAAGTCTTTGGACGAACCGAATCAAGTCTCGATCGACACGGCTGATGCGGTCGACGGCTGTGACGAAGCTGAGCAGATCGCAGCAGTTATCTCGGGCGGTTTGACCGCTCCGTGGCAACTGCGCGAAAGGGTGCGGGCCGACCTTCACAAGATCAGGAGCGAGTGGCTTGACTCCGTGCCTCAGGTCGCGTTCGAATTCAAACAGGGGATGAGTCTCATATGGGTCGAGGTAGACAGCGCCACCCTCTCAGCCATCCAGGATGGCAATTACACCGCCTGGGATAGTCTCAATGAGCTGTATGAGTTTGACTCGATTCAGACTCACGATTATCTCCCACCTGAGCACTTCACAATGCATTTCATAAACTGTCAGAATCCTGTTCCGTTGGCCCTCGCTTACCGTGAACTAGATGGTTTTGTCTATGTATCGACATTGATGTTTTGGTGGAGGGGAAGGGACCTGCTGTTTGTCACCGGGGCGGCAGATACCCTGTTCTATATCTTCTGTGAGGACTTTGCGGACTCCCTGTTCGAATGTCACGTTGTTGGCGGCTGTGGAGGTTACGCCTATGATATATTCTCAACAATCGGAGGAGATATCGAATATCATGGCCATTTGGGTAGTTATGGCGCTTCCAACTTCCCGGAGAGCCCGCCGGAGCCCTGGCGTTCCCTCATTGGAGATGCTTGGGACCTATGGGCAGGCCGGGATGGCTGGCCTCCCCCCCCCGATGGTTCGGCTGACTCTGATGGAATCTACCGTACGTTAATCGCGCCGTAAGAAGCAAGAGGATCACAGAGATGTTGCGGATAGTTCTTCCTTTGCTGCTAGCGGGCCTTCTGGCCCTCGCTTGCGACTCGTCGCCCATGTACGCTCCGGGCGATCAGCCTGATCCAGTTGACAGCAATCCCGCTCCATTTGACACCACCAATGGCTGTGACGAGGCCGAGCAGATCGCGGTCTGGTTCTCCGGTGAACTCACTGCCCCGTGGCAACTGCGGAAGAGAGTCCGAGACGATCTGGAAGCTATTCGTGACAATTGGCACCGCTCTGTTCCTCAGGTGGCTATTGAGTTCTTCCCGC
>CAZHDS010000329.1:0-2968 GCA_964531495.1 uncultured Ignavibacteriales bacterium | reverse complement strand
GGCAATGCTCATCATGTTCCTGGTGAGCTCTCTGCTCTTGATCGATCCGCGCGAAGCAATCATGCCGTTTGTCGCGCAAGGTCTGAAGCTGGTGGATTTGACTCACGGCAAAGTCGCCAGAACCGCGTGTCTGTGCGCGATCAGTGTGGTCGTGGCGTTTGCCGTGGCTGTGCCAGTCACGTTGTATATCTCGTATGATCAGGGAGCCATGGTCGCCAGCGACGGGTGGACCCAGTATGTGCCGAAAATGGCCTTTGATGCTACATCACAGGCCATGGCGAGGCTCGATGCGCAGGGGAGTCTGGAGACAGCCGGTACCCTTTCCGGCATGGCTTGGCTCAAGAGCATTTCTCCTTCCCGGCCGTGCATGGCCGCGTTTGCCCTGACCATGTGCATGGTGCTTCTCTTCTCAGCCGCGCGTCTGTACTGGGCCAAATTTCCCATCCATCCCTTGATGTTCCTCGTGCTTGGCTCGTATCAGTCCCGGACCCTTGCGTTTTCATTTCTGGTTGGCTGGATCATCAAGGTAACGGTCATGCGCTACGGGGGTATCACCCTCTTTCACCGGCTCAAACCCCTGATGATCGGCATTATCGCGGGTGATATGCTGGGTGGGATCTTCCCTATGATCGTGGGTGCGATTTACTACTTCACCACGGGCGAGCCGCCAAAGAACTATCAAGCGCTGCCGTAAGCAGCAAAAGGGGTCACAGCAAAAGGGGTCAGGAACGAATGGCACGGACATAAGCACAAGTGCATTGAACAGAAGAGGATAAATAAAAACGCTTCCTTTGTCGATGAGAGGTTTGTCTAGAACCCTCAACGAAAGGAAGCGCTAATGATTAGTGACTATATCGGCAGAACGTTGGCAGGCATTCAGCAGAAAGTTGGCAGCAGTTTGGCTGGTCCTCTGGAGGAGTATCTCACACCTGACCGGTTTGCTGTTGCCTGGGAAGAGTGTGGCCACCGGTTTAGGTATTCTGCACTCTCGCCATGGGTGACATTCTGGGCGTTTCTTGGCCAGACAATTGGCGCTGATCAATGTTGTCGCAAAGCTCTTGCTCGCATCAATGCGCACAGATTCTCCAATGGCTTGCCACTCTTGGCCAATGATACGAGTAGCTACTGCAAAGCCCGGAAGCGATTGCCAGAACGATTGTTTGAGGTGTTGTTTCGCAATACAGGTGCAGAGCTATACCGGAGGCCAATGACGTCCGATCACTGGAAGAATCGGAACGTCAAACTCGTCGATGGCTCATCGAGCTCCATGCCAGACACAGAGTTCAACCAGGAGGCATACACTCAGCCGAAACACCAAAAGCCCGGCTGCGGCTTCCCTGTAATCGCTTATGTTGCCGTATTCTGCTTGGCAACAGGCGCCGTCTTGGACATTGCCTTTGGCACATGGAATTTACACGACCTGAACCTGTTCTGCTTATTGCGAGACGCCTTCTCTTCCGGTGATATTTGCCTCGCTGACCGTGGCTTCTGTACCTATGCGGAGATTGCCCTTCTACGAAAACGCGAGGTCGACATCGTCATGCGGTTGCACCAACGTAGAAAGACAGACTTCCGTCTTGGTCGGATTGTGGGATTGAAGGACCATATCGTTTCATGGAGCAAGCCCTCGATCCCTTCTCGATATTTGAGCCCAGAAGAATTCAAACTTCTGCCGGAGAGCATGCTTATGCGTGAGCTCAAATACAATGTCGCCATCAATGGCTTCAGAACCCATTCAGTCGTCATTGCAACGACATTACTTGATGCGATTCTCTACTCAAAAGAAGAGGTTGCTGAGTTGTACTTTCACCGCTGGGATGTGGAGTTAGATTTCGCGCATCTCAAGACAACGATGCAGATGGACATATTGAGAACAAAGACCCCTGAAATGGTTCGCAAAGAGATCTACGCGCATCTCATAGCCTACAATATCATTCGCCACATCATCTATGATGCTGCACAAGAGCATCACCTATCCACCAGGCGATTGAGTCTCAAAGGAACAATACAACAGATCGAAGCGTCTCGTGAAATGCAATGTCAGAATGGTTCCGCCAACGGCATCCTGCTCACCTTGATTGCCGAAGATGTCGTGCCGTATCGACCAGGTCGACTGGAGCCCAGAGTAAGAAAGCGAAGGCCTAAGAACTATCGATTGATGATGAAGCCGCGCAGCGTACTCAAAGCCAAGTTGATGGCGGCATGAGTGTTACGCTTATGTCCGTGCCATTCGTTTCTGACCTCTTTACTCTTCTCTTCTCCTCTTCTTCTCTGCAACGGGGATCCGGAGATGGAACAGATCAGGCGGGTCAAAGGGGTGCTCACTGCTCCCCCCGCACACTTCCCCACCAAAATGACCACCGGGGCTGCGGTGATTGGCAACGGCGATCTGCTGGCCGCACTCGGAGGGCTAGCGGACGCCCTGGCATTCCGGCTCTCGAAGCTCGACTTCTGGCAGGCGCGTGAGGGGGTGGCCTCTTCTGATGGCCACGGGGCTGGCGCCAGACTCATCGGAACGCTGAGCTTGGATACGCCTGCGCTCCACAATGCATCCTACCACCTCGAACAGTCCATCCATGACGCAACAATCCGCGGTCGGTTTACCAAGGACGGTGCAGAGCTGTCCCTTTCGGTTTGGACCCCCCGGGGTGAGAACGCACTCGTGGTTGAGTTACACGCCACGGGCAGAAAGGCACTCAGCCTTTCCCTTGCCTTCGAAATCCAGAGCGGGAACGAATCCACAACAGAGCGCGGGTGTGACGAAGGGATCGATTGGTATTCACGGCGCTTCGAGGACGCGGCACTGTTGTGGAAGACGGGGGTTACTGTTGCTGTTCGCTCCTCGGACAGTGGGCTGATCCAGTTGGCCCCAGGCCAGAAGCATACACTTGTGTTGGCGGTCGTGACCAGCCATGACACGACAGACCACCGCACCCATGCGATCTCGATGGCCCAGGCCCTGAACGGG
>CAZHDS010000328.1:0-2973 GCA_964531495.1 uncultured Ignavibacteriales bacterium | reverse complement strand
AGAATTGATGGTATTGCTTGCTACGCGCGCAAACCATCATTCAAATCGTTCGATTTGAGAAGAGAATGAAAGTAGCATACAACATACCATTTGCCGTATTCCTATTGCTGGCCGTAGCAGGCATCATTGGATGCGATTTCGAGCAGGGCAAGAGTCGCACGTGGAGTAGTTTATCCAAAAAGGAACAGAAACAGATAGACCACGATGCCCGTCGTCAGCTTCGGGATATATTCATTGGTGATATTGACCTTTCGGGGAACGTCGTGAGCTCATCAGGGAAACAGCTCAACAATGTTTCGATGAACCTGTATCACATCTCAACAAGAGTACGTGAGAAGGTACCAATTGATGGCACCTTCGACCTGCATTACACAAACGTTACTGGCGTAGGACTCTGGTTTGAGGCAGACGGACACTATTCCGATGGCGCAACCTTCTCAATTGGTGCAGATGTAACGAACAGAAATGCATCGTATAAACGATGCATCTTACAGACAAACATACTGTTTACACTGGAGGCGATTGGCGGTCCAGAGGCGAGTCTGGAAAAATACAGCCGGCACATCACATTCTCGTCAGATGGTCCGTCCGAGGTCGGAAAGTTCACGTGGGATAATTTCTGGACCCCTGATGTTGATACTCTCCCTACGTCAGCCCCGCCTGAGACAGCGTACTTTGTTCTCCACGCAGAGACGGATGGCACGCAAATATCAATAACCAACATGACCCGCATATTTAGCGGCAGTTTCGGAAACACGGTTAAGAGAGAGGCCGTTGCAAGCCAAGCTCAATTGCGTATTGTAGGAGAGGACTGCGGCATCATATTCCACAAGGTGCTGCAGGGGCCCAATGCCAGCATACCTAGAGACAGACGGCGCATCCTTCACGAAATGAAGGATGCCCCTGTCGGGCCATATACCACTTCGCTCATATTCCCTGTGTCGCCAGAGCTGACGCGTGTTTACTTCTTTGTCAAGATTCACGGGAAATACGGAAAGGGATGGTCACGTCTTGATTCCCCATCTGGTCCTCGTACAGGTACTCATTCCAGAATCAATGCCTTTGTAGAGTTTTATATGCAACCTGACGGAACAAGGAACGTTCGAAGCCCAAAGAACTAGAACCACTAGAATCGAACAAGATTCTGCACGTTATCGTCGCATAGCGCCGAAACGTGAGAATAGACGTTGTGTGATGAGAATGAAGAAACAAATTCAGATCCTTGCGCCAATCCTGACGCTACTCGCGACCAACGCGGTAGCGACCCCGCAAGTGCCGGACGTCCTGTGCTACCGCACGCAGACTCATCTCATTCACCCATCTCCGCTGACAGACTACATACTCGACGCCATGCAGGATTGGTCATTTGACCAGATGCAGTCGTGGGACACCAATCTCACGATGAGCACGGCGTGCTATCGTGGGTTTGTGGCAGAATGGGAGATTCGTGACGACAAACTGTTCCTGCTTTCACTGCGCCGGCCACATGCCTGGCTTGATGAAGAGCGAGATCCGGAAATACACCTGTCCGCCCTCAACAGCAGCTGGAAGGCTCCGGTACATGCTGACTGGTTCTCCGGGGTTCTGTACGAATTCAAGTGGAGAATTTGGTACGTGCACCCATCCCTTATCGGGGGTCACTACCTTGCCCGCCGGGAGTTCCAGATTGAGAACGGAAGACTTGTTTCGACAGTCCTCTTGTTCCCCTGGGTCGGACCATGCATTCCGTATCTCGCCGTGCTGCTGCCGGGGATTGGATTGCTGGTGTTTCTGAGAATCCGAAGAAGGAGAGCACACAACAAGGCAATTCAGGTTATTGCCGCGGAGCGCGGCAAAACCTGATTGCATGCGTTGGGCTCGGAAGATTATGAGATGAAGAGAAACTCCACACTCGGTTGCCTGACAGCAGCCCTCGTAGTCATCGTCGTCGGGATACTCTTCATCATGTATTCCTTCTCTCTGGGAAAGCTATACGCAACACACACGTTCAATTCCCCTCCCAGACCAACGGTGGAAATCCGCTACAGAGGGTTCCTCGACTCATATAACTATGCATTTCTCGATCGCCCCCTTTTCAAGAAACAGGTTCTCTGGCTCCCCTCCATTAGCAGCCCCTATCGTGAGCGAACGAACGCTACACCGCGTATTGGCAAGGGGCACGTCCAGATGGCAATGTCCCATTGGAAACCCTATGGTGTCCATTGGTCGGCAGATGGTCACCGCCTAGCGGTTTCCCATGAGGGCTGGTATGTTGGAGCGTATGACCTCAAGTCCAAAGAGAAGATTGAATACAACGGCATGATCTACAAGATTGAAGAAGTGGATGAACGAATTGATGAATTCATGGGGGCTGAATGAGCCCAACATCATGCTGCACGGTATTTGCCAACAGCTGCGCTTTTGTCAAAACCGTGAGCACAGCGTTGGGATTGGAAAAGAGATGAAACAACAATGCAGGTCAACGGTCGTTTTGCTGGTTATGGCTCTCCTGGCCTCGTCAATGCTTGCCGCGGAAACCCAGAAGCTTAGCGAACACTACTCGAAAGACGACCAGCATGTCTACATGCAGAACCAGATCATCCCGAAAGCCGATCCTTCGTCTTTTGAAGTTATCACCCCCTTTTCTGCGAAGGACAAAGCTCACGTCTTCCTCGGACAGCAGGTGATTTCCGGTGCTGACCCAAAGACATTCCACTTCATCGGTCCAGAGGTGAACATGTGGGGAGTTCCGATGCATCCATACGCTCAGGATTCAGCAAGCGTCTTCTTCATGGGGCAGCAACTCAAGGGCGCCGACCCAAAGACGTTTCGCATTATCGGCGATGGCTATTCAGCCGACGCCACCCACGTCTGGAAGGATGCAAAGGAAGTCGATGCAGACCAAGGCTCGTTCGAGACTCTTGGTGCCTTCTATACCCGAGATAAGCAGCATGTCTACTTCCACCAGCAACCACTCGAAGGCGTAGATGTTCA
>CAZHDS010000327.1:0-3006 GCA_964531495.1 uncultured Ignavibacteriales bacterium | reverse complement strand
ACTGGAGAATCTGCAGCGCGACGCGCGCGAACCATACCAATTGCTCCAACTTCTAGAGATTTCCCTGAAGGAGATGATGACTCAGGTTCCGGAGGCGTCGGGGGCTATTTTCCTGGTCAATCGAGCCCGGCGACAGTTGGTCTTGACTTCCGCGTTTGGCTTCAGCAAACACGAGACATCCCAACTCGAGCACTATCCTTTCGAGCGGAATCAAATCAGCCAGGCGATTGATGCCGGGGAGCCACTCATTTTCGGTCGCTTTGAATTGCCTGATGACGATGGTCAGGTTCGGCCCTCGCGGTTTCAGGCCTGTCTGGTGATACCTCTTATGAGTGGTATGGAACGGGTCGGTGCCGTCGTCTTCGCTTCGCGTGATCCCAATCGGTTCGGCCAAATCGAGATTAGATTCCTGAGTCCGGTTGCTGGCTGGCTGGCCGAGAAGATAAGAACAGCCCGCCTGGGCCGTGAGTCTAACCTGGCCAAAGATGAAGCCCGGCGTCAGACTGAAGCGCGAGCCAGCCTCACCGGTCGTCTGTCAGACATTGCCGACGCCTTGGGCTCGGTAGATAAAGCCACCGGTTTCTGCAGCTCTCTGGTCGGAATGTACGAGTCCAGCTCAGTTCACCTGGTTGGCTCGGCCCAGGGTCCGCTGGAGATATTCGCCGGGAGCGAGCCGCTCGGTGACTTGTCAGAAAACTTCCGCACAGCTCTGATCGATGCTCTCGGGCGTGGGCGACCTCTCATCGTGAATCAGGAGGCAACCTCAAGTTCTGGCAATGCCCTGATCACTATGTCCACGCTGGTGTATCCCCTGGATTCAGGCAAGAACCAGGAGGCCCTGCTCTTTCGGCGGGAGTCAGCCGCTTTTGCGGTACAGGAAACAGATCTGAAGACGGTTGGCATCTTTGCGCGGCTGGCCACCTTGGTTCTGCGGCAGGAAGATATCGCCCGGCGCGACATTGGTCGTCGCAAGGGCTTTGGACGGATTTTGAAAATGCTGCGATTCGACGGCCGCGGATCCCTCGAGACGAGGCCGACGCTCCTGACCGAACAACTGGAGAGCATTCTCCCGCCGCGCTCATCGGCGATCATTTTCTCCCGTCAGCCCGACGGCATCCTCAAGGCGAGTGCGGGGTGTGGTTTTTCGCTCTCCCTGCTGGGAGACTTCAACTTGATGCCCGGCGAGGGTATCTTTGGCCAGGTGATCCATGATCGTGAGCCGCAGTCATTCTTTAGTAGGACCAAGGTCGATCGAGCCGTACGCGGACTCGATACTAACAATCGTGAGGTCTTGCACCGCGTGTTTGGAGAAAGCGGTCCGCCGGGATTTGCGATTGTCATACCACTCATGTCACTGGACCAAGTGAGCGGTGTGGTGGCTATATTTATCGATGAACTGTCGGAGGCTGATCGGGGTGAGTGGGAGCGACTTCTGATGCTGGCGGCTGGTCTGTACTCGTTCCGACAGACGATTGCCCATCTACACCATAGCCTGGCACCAGTGCACGTTGGCGCTGGAAATGTTGACGCCCTGGGAAGCGTCGTGAATGAAATCAACAATCAGGTCTCGGGAATAATCGGCAACGCGCAGCTGGCGGTTGCTCGTACCGACCTGGACGGCGATATCGTGCGGCACATTGAAGCGATTATCGACGAAGCGCAGCACATCGCCGACTACGTCCGGGATGTCTATAACCGCGCCGACACTAGTGTCCCTCCGGAAGTCAGTCAGAAGAGTGCCAGTCTCAATGACTGCCTCAAGGGGCTACTGGGTCAGAGCCGTATATCTGGAAATCTCCACATGCTCGGTGGCAAACCGCGCGAGATTGAGTCACGCCTTAGAACGATTGGCGAATCGCCGATCGACGGTGATACTCTCAACCGCTTGGCCGCAACGGCGATAGACCAGTTTGCCCGCCTGGTGGCTGAGGAAGAGGTTCTTACGCTGTCAACCTATCGACTGGGCAAGCACATCTATCTGGACATTTCACGCCACTCGCGAGAGATACCTGCGATGGAGAGACTCGAGGGTCTGGCGGACTATGTCCCGCGAGCCCAGGCGGCCGAGATGAATTCGGATGATCGTTTTCTGTACGACCTGGAAGAGGCCGAATACGCTTACGCTTATGACAAGCGTACTCCCTCGCCAACCTACCTGTCATTCAAATTCCCAGCCTGCCCGAAGGGCTTGCCTGACGAAGGGGCCAAGGCCGGGGCACCAAGAATCCTGGCTATCGACGATCAGACTGTAATACTGGACCTTATTACGGCCATGGGTCAATCCCTTGGATATCACGTGACGGCCAAGTCGACTCCTGAAGACGGTCTGATCGCCGCTCAGGAGGAGGATTTTGACGTTGTCCTTTTGGATCTCGCCATGCCCGGCACCTCCGGCCTGGATCTGGCGGCTGAGATCAAAAGGGAGAAGCCTGGAATCCCGATCGTTCTGCTAAATGGTTGGGAGATATCAGTCAAACAGCAGCAAATCGAACAGTCCGGGATATTTGCTGTCCTGAACAAACCTTTCCGAATCGAACAAC
This sequence comes from uncultured Ignavibacteriales bacterium, assembly GCA_964531495.1. Classification (GTDB taxonomy): domain Bacteria; phylum Zixibacteria; class MSB-5A5; order GN15; family FEB-12; genus DAOSXA01. The sequence continues at coordinate 466 of CAZHDS010000327.1, read as the reverse complement.
TGACCGACGTTCTGCGCTCCGCTATCCCTGATAACAGCTTGTCCTAGGCCAGTTTCAGGGCCGATGGCTAAATGCCACGGTAAATCTGCCGATAATATCCATAACCTAAAAGAGCAGTCAGGAGCCATGGATAAACTTACGATTGTAGAGCAGATTAGAGGCGACGGAAAGCTACTCTCCCTGCCTCAGGCCCTTTCCCAGGTATTGCAGGAAGTCTCCAAAGAGGATTTTTCGCCTGATAACTTGGCCACAATAGTCTTGAAAGACCCTTCCCTTACCGGGCAGATCCTCAGGATGGCGAACTCGCCTTTTTACCACCGCCTGAGTGAGATTAAAACGGTCAATCAGGCCGTTTCAGTTATGGGAGCTACCACCGTCAAGTGTCTGGCGCTTTCCAGTTCCGTACTCAATCCCGCAAAGATAGCCAAAGACTCCGGCATGGATACGAGGGCCTTTTTTACCCACG
>CAZHDS010000326.1:0-3007 GCA_964531495.1 uncultured Ignavibacteriales bacterium | reverse complement strand
TCTTTCCCAAGCTCAAGCTCAGTTCCGTCTCCCATACCATCGTTGTCGGAGTCAGCATTGATTGGGCTCGTGTTGCTCTGATATTCCTCGAGATTCGTCAGTGTGTCCCCGTCCGGGTCCGAAGATGCATCGTCCGGGTCATATTTATTGAGCCCATAAAGGTCTTCCCACGAATCCGGAAGCGTATCACCATCGCTGTCAAGCCCGGCGGGCTCGGCGAGTGAGATCGACAGGCTATCAATGTATGTGTCCCGCGAGAGCCCACCATGGAACTGGAAGCTCGCGTATTGTGTCTTCAGGTTTGCAAAGCCGAGGTCTGATGCCACCCGAGTGCCATCCAGCCAGAGCGACCACACATGGTTTGAGAAGTCCTGCTTGAGCGTGATGTGGCTCCATTCTGCTTCGGCTATCGGGGAGTGGTTAGTGAGGGTCACCCAGTTATTAGAGGCCGTCGACCCATCATAGACGACAAGTTGACCGTCGGAATTGACATAGAATGCGGATCCTGCCGTCTGGCTGATTTCCGGGTGATCTGCCGGGTCACGACGCACGGGGCGCACGTAGAAATCAGACCACACGATCGGTTCGTCCATGCCGCCAAAGAGATGCTGCACGCCGGCCGGTTCTGGGGCCGCGGATATACGAAGAGCGTACTGGCCTTCATAAACGATTTCCGACTGAACCATGGCCGTTTCCGCGGTGGATGCCTCCCACCCACGTTGACCGTCAATGTCGCCGGGACTAACTGTATTAGTCTCGAACCCCTCCGCAAACGGGAGCGGAGTATATGTGTCCGGATCGGTCGGGCTCTTGCCGTGAAGGACTTCGGCGCCATCTTCCATGGTGTCATCATCTGTATCCCGGTCCGTGGGGTCCGTGTTGTTTTCGAATTCGCCGAGGTTGGAGAGCCCGTCACCATCGAGATCCAGGTCAGCATCCGCGAGATCGTCTGGATCTAGCCCGTACCTGTTCTCCCACCAGTCGAGCATCCCATCGCCGTCATCGTCGGAATCCTCGGCAGTGATGAAGACATTGTCCAGATACGTATTTTCTTCGATGCTCCCCGTAAATCTCGCTGCCGCAAGTTGGTCAACTGGATTCGCAAAGCCAAGGCCATCTGCAACCTGTGTCCAGTTGAGCCGGAGCGACCAGGTTTGCGCGTCGTAATCCTCCCTGACAGTCAGGCGCACCCATTGGGAAGAGGCAATTGGGGCATGGTTCGTGAGAGCGACCCAGTTGTTGGAGGAAAGTGAGCCGTCATACACGACAAGCTGCCCGTTCTCGTTCACATAGAACGCCACGGCAGAGATCGCGCTAGGCGTGGGTGGCTCCAGGTCGCCCCGCCTCACGGCGCGGGTGGCGAAATCGATCCAGACGACTTCATCGAACGGGGCCTTGATGAGTTGGGCAACGGTAACCGGTGTGTGAGCGCCTCCGATCCGAAGGGATCTGACGTCGTCATACACCTCTTCGATCTGGACCACCGCCACGTTCGAGGCGGAGGCTATCCAGCCGTGTTGACCGTTGATATCCCCACCATAGGTTGTCTCCCACTCGAACTTCTCGCTGAATGGGAGCCCGGCGTATGTGTGAGGCGTGGTTGGGCTTTGCCCGTGAAGAATCTCTACCAGGTCGAAGACTCCGTCGCCATCCGTATCGGCATCCTGTGGGTTCGTCCCGTATGTTTCGATTTCTTCCCCATCTGTGAGTCCGTCACCATCCGAGTCCGGATGGCCCGGCAGTGTTCCATGCACATACTTCTCCCGGGAATCCGGTAATCCATCCTGGTCTGAGTCGATATCGCCCCTTCCCACAAGGTAGAAGCGAGCATAGGCTTCAGTTGCCGGCCCTCTGCCTCCGGAACCGTCGTCCAGCCATTGGACGGACTGCTGTCCGCTGACCGCAAGATCCGTTTCAGCGATGGTCCAATTCTCGGCCGTAAGAGATCCCGTTTCTTCCACATCCTTATAGTATACCTCGAGTGTCTCGCCGTACTCGCCGGTCGTATCGATTGTGAGCGTGACTTCGCCCAGTTCCTCATCAATCACGATGTCTGTGACCGTAGGTGGCTCGGTCGAGTTCTCGAAACCGCTGTACGGCCGGGGCTCACTCCATTCGAGCGATGTCGCCGGCTTCCTGTCATAGAAATAGCCTCGTCCGATGCCCAGGCGATCATGGACCTCCGGTCCAGACCAATTCGTGACGTAGCGCCACCTGTAATCGCCGCTATGGAGGGCGTACTGCACGTATTCCTGCAGGATAACATCCCATGCATTTGCGGCATCCGCATTTGTTGCAACGGGTGCAGCAAGTGCGCCGTCGTTCACAAGGTCGGTATCGTTAATTTTGATCGCCGTCGAGAAGGGGTAGCCGAACATGGTCAGGCCCTGGTGGAACGTTATCGTGTGCGAGCCTTGGAGCGGGACCGCACCGGCGAAGTATACTGTCTGCGTTTCGCTCTGCCTGTTTTGAATCCAGAAGCCAACGCCTGGATCAAGAGCAATGCCGGATGTCATCCAAGAGGAAAAGTCCTCGTACCACACGCCGTTGGTCCACTTGTGTGCATAAATATACTCTTCGACATTCGTATCCCAAGCATAGACAACATCCGCCCAGTCCTCATTGGTAGAGGCAGTTAGATAGCCTGACAGCATCGAGTGGATGTCGCTTTCTGCTCCGAAGGCGCAGAACGGAGTGGAGACCATCACGTTCGGATCTGGCGGCACGACCAGACGCATGACACCTACCGGTGCTGATACGCTGTTCGTATCAGCAAACGCGGTGCCCAGCGACGAAAGCAACACGACCGCGACCATACCGGCCAGTCGCACCTGTTTGTTCCTGCGCATCATCTGAGATTCCCCGTCCGATTCACTAGAACTCGAAGAATGAACCTGTTTCTGCGCTTGCGCTCAGCGCATACCGTATGATCACGATGCCTGAGCCGCCGTTGCCGCCATTATAACGTGTAGCACCTCCACCACCACCTCCACCACCGCCAGTATTA
>CAZHDS010000325.1:0-3032 GCA_964531495.1 uncultured Ignavibacteriales bacterium | reverse complement strand
ATCAGCAATACGATGAGCGTAGCGTATTTCGTGATCGTTTTCATAAAGCTTAACGCTGGTCCTAACCGGACTCTGGAAGCCGCGCCGCGCGGCTTTCGGAGGTACGGTTGAGGACTTTGTTCGAGTCTATTTCCTTCTGGATGAACTCTCTCAATCTGTTTCTGTTCCGTTCCTGCATCTGGGGTGAGTTCTCTGAGAACGTAACCCCCACCTGTCTGTTTCCATCAACCATAAGGGTGAAGCCGAAATCTTCCAGTGAAATGTCCTTGTGTTGCCAGTGATCGATTATCGTCACTCCAGGCATGTCCTCAATCACGTGTTTCACCCGGTTGAATTGGCCGTAGTACCCAAACTCCCAACCTTGGTCTGGAAGATTCAGGTCGATCCAGACCCAGCCGATCATGCCGATGAACACAAGTACGGCTACGGCTGGCAAGGCGAGAATGGTCTTGAATACTGTCTTCTTTTTCATAACTCGAACGGTTGCCTTCACAGTTTTCTGAAAGCGCGGCTTTCAGAAATACTTGTGCAAGGCTTTGTTGTGTGCCGGGCTTGCCCGGTTGCTAGCTGGTGCGCTCCGCGAGCGTACCAACTTTCAAAGTAGCGTCAAGTCTAACGAGAAAGGTGGTACGAATCAACGAGCAAGTCCAGTCCCAGTCAGGTAACGGCTTGGGTAGCCAAGAGCAAAGGTGTCTTCCGTAAGGAGCCCTTGAGGAGGCTGGCGGCGAAAACGTGGGCTGACGTACAGGCACCCGGAGACCTGAAACGGTTGAAGGGGGCGGATTTGAGGCATGATGCACATGGGGTGAGGGTGCAACACAATCTGAAATACCCAGTTATCGAAAGATTGGCGCAACATGTAGATCCGACAGTTACGCGTTGAAAGCAATCGGGAGAACCCCGGGAGACCCGTCCCTTGGGACGGGGTTCAGCAGAGGGCATACGAGATGGGTTGTCAGGCGAAGCTAGTGAGGCACTCCAGTGCGGAAACGCGGAGTAACAGATAGGCCGAGCCGTATAGCCACCATCAAAGGCCCGAACGGTGAGCGGTACCGTATGGTCCGCTAAATGAGAGAGGCAAGTAGGAGACGTGTCTTTATGAAAACAGTGCAGATGCATATGGAGCTGAAGGAAGGGCCTTACAGGCCCGACTTAAGCTCTGCGGATTTCATAGCAACACGTCTGGCCGAAAGTCCGACTGGAAATATCCGGCTTATGGAGTCTATCTGTGAGCGGGAGAACATGCGAAAGGCCCTGCGTCGGGTCGAAAAGAACAAAGGCGCTCCGGGTATTGATGGGATGAAAACCACTCAACTGCGCGGATATATTCGACGGAACTGGCAATGGATCAAAACCGCGCTGCTGACCGGGGCCTATAGGCCCCTGCCGGTACTGCGCACGGAGATCGAAAAGCCTGATGGAGGTATGCGCCCTCTGGGGATACCAGCGGTCGTAGACCGGCTGATCCAACAGGCTACATTGCAGGTGTTGCAGGTAATCTGGGATCATACTTTCTCAGAATACAGCTACGGATTCCGACCAAATCGGTCGCAGAAAATGGCTATGACCCAATGCATGCACTACGTTGAAGAGGGATACACACACACGGTGGATATTGACCTGGCCAAATTCTTTGACCGGGTAAATCATGATCGGCTGATGAGCAGGCTTGCCACGCGAATAGCAGACAAGCGCGTGCTCACATACATCCGTCGATGCCTCCAAAGCGGCGTCCTTATCGAAGGGTTGGTTGAACCCACAAGAGAAGGCACACCACAGGGCGGCCCGTTATCACCTCTACTGTCGAATGTCGTGCTCGATGAGCTCGATAAAGAGCTCGAGAAGCGCGGATTGCACTTTGCCCGCTATGCTGATGACTGTGTCATATATGTCAAAAGCAAACGGGCAGGGAACCGAGTTATGAGAACCGTAAGCCGCTTCATTATCCGTAGGCTGAAGCTGAAGGTGAACGAAGCGAAGAGTAGTGTTACCCGCCCGTGGCACAGCAAGTACCTCGGGTTCCGTGTCACACGGTTCATGGGGCACACGCGTATCGTGGCACACGAGAAGAGTCTGCAAAGATTCCGTGCCAAGATACGAACACTCACAGCCCGAAAACGGGGGCGCAGCATCTGGCAGATAGTAAGAGAGTTGAACGAGTACCTGCGTGGCTGGTGGGGATACTACCGAATAGGCATATCTCAAACCGTAGCCAATACGCTTAACCGATGGATTCGTCGTCGCCTGCGAGCATACATCTGGAAACAGTGGCACCTTCCCAAAACGAAGGTGCGCAAGCTCAAAGGCGCCGGGATTCCTGAGAAATGGGCCAAAATACTGGGTAACACCAGGAAAGGACCATGGCGTATCAGCAGATGCTCGGGCCTCATTCATACATTGCCGGACAGCTACTTCAACTCACAACTCCGTTTAGTTCTCCTTGGATAATTGACCGGCCTTATCAGCCGAACCGCTTATTACGTGATCCGTATGATTGGCGGTGTGGGAGGGGCGCTCAGCGATGGGCGTCCCTATCCCGATCGGTGTGCCGGTGGTGGGACACAACGCCATACGGCAGATCGAGCGGAATAGGACTGTGTCGGAGAAACCCGCCGTCAGTGAAAACACTATGGGACGACGACGTTGAAGAGCGGGACTCATGGCCGGAAACCACAGAAACCGACTGGTGCGGCGAAGGCACACCGAACGACATGCTCACCGTTTCCGGTGGGCGAAAAGGAGAATGACGTGAAGATTGCAGTTGTGGGACAGCAACACCCTCAAGGGTTGGCTGAGAAAATCGCGGCCCACCGGAATACGTGTGGAGCAAATTGTTCTGTCGATTGGGAACGCGCAGAGGCAGACACCGTTCTGTACTTGTCGCACTTTCTGGCGGCACAACATGGATTCGGGACGCCCGTATCACCGGCAGAGATCGAACAGGCGACGAACATATCTCGCGACATCATCGATAAGATTCGACAGAACAGGTACTAGGTTGAGCTGCGGACTATTGGACTAGGCAGAGAGCA
>CAZHDS010000324.1:0-3041 GCA_964531495.1 uncultured Ignavibacteriales bacterium | reverse complement strand
AACAGCTATTGCGAACCATGCCACTTTTCAAACATTCGTAAAAGGTGCTTGACTTCATCCCGAAATGTCCCGTTGGCGACCATTTCCTCAAGGCAGGAGTTGGTCGCGCATATGACACGGATATCAACCTTGATTGTCTCGGCTGATCCCATGCGGTTCATATCCCCCGTTGCTAGGACGCGCAGGAGCTTCTCCTGGGTGGTATGATCGAGGTTGCCAATCTCGTCAAGGAACAGGGTGCCGCCATCGGCATGCTCAACCAAGCCGACCCGATCACTGACGGAGCCAGTGTAGGATCCCTTGATGTGACCGAAAAGCTCGCTTTCGACAAGGTCTGGCGCTTTGTGGTTGCAATTGAAGATCGTCAGAGGCTTGTCAGCCCTACGACTTAGTTTGTGGAGGGCCATCGCCACTAGCTCCTTGCCGGTACCGGTCGGACCGAAGATCATGGCTTTGCTGTTGGTTGGTCCGATCTGCTCGATCTTCCTATATACCTTCAGCATTTCTGGCGAGCGGCCTACCATATCGAATTCACTTCGGGCATGCCTGGCGAGGGCGACTGGATCGGTCTGGAAGCGATGAGAGTTGACAGCCATCCGAACCGACCGGATGAGCTTTTCGGGTCGTTCACTCTTGGAGTTGTAGCCGAAAGGCCGATGCTTAAGATTTACCTCCGCCTCGGAATAGTCACCGGGGTAGCCGGTGTTGAATATGATCGGCACGTCCGGTTGCAGCTCCTGAATGCCCTCAGCTGTCTGGAGACCGTCCATCTCAGCCATACGAATATCAAGCACGATGCAATTGATGTCGTGGTGTTGCTTGAGTAGTTCCAGGCAGGTCCGGCCAGAATCGGCCGTAAGAACTTCGTAGTCGTCGAGGAACGTCTGGTTCAGGGCTTCCAATACCAAGTGATCGTCGTCGACGATTATGATCTTTCCAGTCTTGTCCATCCAGGTGCCTATCTTAGTCGACTTGACCGTTTGCGGGCTGCCGAAGCAAGATAACAAAAGTTGTGTTTTTGTCAACCACGCTCTCCACGCGCACTCTGCCACCGTACAGCTCAATAATCCTGCGAACCATGGCCAAGCCCAATCCGGTCCCGCCGGCAGGCTTGGTGCTATAGAAGGCCCTGAACACTCTGGGCAGGTCCGGCTCCGGTATACCTGGTCCATTATCTGAAAACTCGATCCGATAGCCGCCGTTGTCAGCTACCATTCGGATAGACAGGGTCCGGGCGCGGTCCACTCCAGCGAGGGCGTCAAGAGCGTTGCTCATAAGATTGTTGAAGACACTGAAAACGTGAGAGCGATTCATTAAGACGGTCAGTTTGTCATCGAGGTCAATCGACAGATCAACGTTCAGCTGTTCCAGGCGATCGCTGTGAGCGGCCACGACCTCATCGACGATAGGCCTCAAGATGACTGACTCAGTCGATTTCTCAGATTCTAAGCGGGTGAAGTCTTTAACCAGACCGGTGGTGTCGATGGCCCGCTCGACCGACCGCCGGGCCAGATCGAGCAGAACCCGGTTGCGTTTGAGTTCGTCAGGGGCCGTCAGATCTAGCCGCTGACCAAGCTTCGCGAGGCTGGTATTCGCCGGGAAGAGAGCATTGTAGATCTCATGGGCGACGCCGCCGGCAATTCGACGGGCCTGCTCATAGCGTTCCTGGGCGGCCGCCTTCAACTCCTGCTCAGCTTCGAGGCTCTCGGTTATGTCGATGGCGAAGATCGCCAGACAATTGACTTCGCCGTCCTCAGCCAGGAATGGATAGTAGTGAATGTCATAGAAGACGCCATCGCGCTCGTCGATGTGCCGGGCCGGCTGGCCTGAACGCATGACTTCCTGCACGACCTCTCCGCGACGCTTCATTGCCTCAATTGACCATGTCCCTCGCGCAGCCTCTAGCGCGTTCACGCCAACCAACGACCCAGTCTCATCTCCACTACAGCCCAAACGCTCAGCAGCCGTGCGATTGAGCGCAAGAATTGTCCCTTCAGTGTCCAATAGAATCATTGTCTCGGTCGTCGCGTCCAGAAGGGTCCTGATGCGTTGCTCGCTTACCCGAAGTGCATCCTGAGCGAGGCGACGTTCGGTCACATCGGTGCTAATCAACATGGCATTGTTGAGATCGGCAGAGGAGCGCACAATCCGGGTGATGTAATGGGCGGAGTACGGTCCGTTGGGGCCATCGCCGAGAACATCAATGGTCTTTGACTCGCCGGTGGCGAATACCTCATCGATAGCTGCTGTCAGCGGCTCGCGATCCTCTTCTGCAACACAATCAATCGCCTTCATACCGACGACCTGCTCATTGGTCCAGCCGGGCATGGTCCAGTTGATGGCCAGGATAGTTCCTGAACGATCGACCGACATGATGTTGTCAGGCAGGTTCATTACCAGATCGCGCCACTTCTCTTCCGACTCCGCAAGGGCTTCAGCGGTGTGGTGCTTTTCGGTGACATCGCGGCCGATAATCAGCGCTGCCGTGGGATGGGACGGGTCGATACCGTATGGAAAGATGTTGACACTGTACCATATCATCTCCTCGCCGAAGACTACTCTTACCTCTTCGGCGAACTCCTGACCCGTGTCGATGACTCCTCGTATATTGCGCTGCTGCCGCTGTGCCTCGTGCTCGGGAAAGAGCTCCCGATTCGTCCTGCCAACAAGCTCCTCCGTTGTCATCCCAAAGGCATTGGCCGACCAACGATTGGCGAATAGGAATACGCCCTCGTAGTCCAAAACTGCGATGGCAGCTTCGACGTTCTCGACCAAGTTGTGCCATTTTTCCTCGGAGTCCCGCAGTGCCTGGGCTGCTTTCCGGGACTCGGTGATATCGCGCGCTATTATGAGCGCGGCTGCGGGATTCTCAGGATGAGATCGATAGGGAAGGATGTTAATGCTGAGCCAACTGACCTTGCCCCCATAGTTGACTGCCGTCTCCTCGGAGTATTCGCGATCAGTCTTTATCACTCCACTAATGTTGGCGATCTGGCGGTCAGCTTCCTCAGGAGGGAAGAAGTCTCGAATTGACTTGCCGA
>CAZHDS010000323.1:0-3043 GCA_964531495.1 uncultured Ignavibacteriales bacterium | reverse complement strand
GCCTGAAGCTGCCACACCGGCCATTGCGGCCACGACGGGCTTCTCCTGTCGGGCGCGAAGTATGGCATCGTAGATTTCCTGGGAGATAGCCACTCCCCCGCCCGGTGAATTGATGTGAATCACGAGCGCCTCGATTGAGCTCTTCGTCGACCAACGATCGATCTGCTCAACGACCTCGCGGCCGGATTGCTCATCGATTACACCGAACATCTCTATGACGCCGATATTACCACTCAGGCCAGTCAATTCAAAATCGCCGTCGGACGACATGAGGCCAATAAACATCAAAGCCATGAAGCCCATGGCTCCTACAAAGGACACGCCGATGATTACGGCGATGACAATATCGCGCTTCCGTGCCATGTATGCCTTCTCTACTTCGTGTAGATCTTCAGGTTTTCGCCCACCGCCAATTCGTCGGGATCCCGGATATCGTTCGCGGAAATGATCCGCGAAACGCTGACTCGATATTTCTCGGCTATGCGACTAAGCGTGTCACCCCGCCGGACTTCGTGGACTACGTACTTCTGATCGCCATTCACCTTCAGGACCTGCCCCGGATAGATGCGGCTGGACCGACCCAGGCTATTCAGATTGCGGATCTTTGAGGTGGTCGTGCCATACTTGCGAGCAATGTCCCAAATAGTATCACCTGATCGAACCGTATGCGAATGCGGATCCTTGCTGGTCTTCGCGCTGCCGGATGGCTGCGTACCGGCGTACTTCGGGGACGACGACTTGTTGTTCTTTTGGGCCAATTGGCTGGCCGAAGACGGGATCTTGATCTTCTGACCGACATAGATGCGCGAGCCACGCTCGATGTAGTTGTTGCTTCGAATAGCATTGACCGTCGTTCCGAAGGCCCGCGCGATATCCCACATCGTGTCCCCCGAGCGAACCACGTAGATTGAGTTTGAGGACTTGTAGTCGCCCGGCTTACGTGGTGAACTGGCCTTGTATTCGCGATCAAGCGGTACTGGAACGATCAGTTCCTTACCAGCGAATATGCGAGACCTCTGGCTAAGGTTATTGGCCTCGAAAACAGCGTATTGCGACACACCATACTTGGCCGCAATGGTGCTGACAGTCTCGCCGCTTCGAATCTTGTGCTTCACCCAGGAGGTCTCCTTAGGCGAAGGCATGCCGTCATAAGCGGCCAGGAACTTCGACTTCGAGCCTACTGGGATCTTGAGACGGTAGCTTTTGATATTGGGTGGCGTGAACTTGCGCAGCAGTTCCGGATTTAGCACCTGAAGCTCCTGGACCGAACAGCCGACTTCCTGGGCTACCACTTTCAACTCCAGGCATCGATCAATCTCGACCTCTTCCCATACAATCTCAGGCTCAAAGACGATGTCGGTGAAACCATACTTCTCCGGTTCCTTGGCGATGATCGCCGCAGCGTAAATGAGCGGCACGTAATCCATCGTCTGGCGCTTCAGCTGGAGCTGCCAAAAATCGTCGGTTTTCATTTTCTTGATAGTCCGCGACACCCGTCCCGGGCCACCGTTATAAGCCGCCATGGCTAGTTCCCAGTCACCAAACTGCTTGTACAGATCGCGCAGGAACTGACAGGCCGCGTGGGTCGCCTTGATCGGATCCTTGCGCTCGTCCATCCACCAGTTGCGATCAAGTTTGTACATCCGCCCGGTCGAGGAAATGAACTGCCAGAGCCCCATCGCGCGGGCCCAGGAATAGGCGTTTGGATTGTATCCCGATTCAATCAACGACAAATAGATGAGATCCTGCGGCAGCCCGTACTCGGCTATGATTCGGCTCATCATCGGCGTGTATTTTTGGGATCGCTGGAGGTATTTCACGAAAGCATCATGGGCGACGGTCTGGAAGTAAGCTATCGAGGAACGTACCCGGTCATTCATAACAACCGGCAGATCATACGTAATCTCTCGGGGCACTTCTTGTTTGTAGATGTGCAGGCTATCACTTCCCAGCCCCTCGGAGATATTTGAGAACCGCTCCACCAACACCGAGGAAGAAACATCCGACTCCAAATGCCCCAACGATCGCAGGGTCGAGCGGTAATCCGCCACGAAATTGTCAAGCAGGCGTGTGTATTGTACGGCCTCAGGTGTGAACGCCGAATCGGCCTCGATATCAAGCTTGGCCAGAATTCGCAGGCCCCGTTCGAAGTAGTACTGGGCCTCCTCCCAACTAGCCTCACGATTGGCCATGACACCCATCAGGTAGTACTCTTCAGCGAGTTCAAACTTACGCCAAATGTCGTCATCGACAGCCGAAGCCGAATCAGCCAGATCGGCCAGACCGTAGGAGAGTGGATTGGCGGGCCGGCTCTCGATGTTGGTCGGTTCAGGGGCCGGTTTGGTCTCGATCGTACTGGGCACTTTGTCAGGTGAGTCCTCTCCATCCCGATGAACCGTGAGACTGGAACGGCGTTCCGCCTCCTGGGCTATGGTGCCATCCGAGAGTGTAGCAGTAGAATCCTCTTCGGCGGTGCCATTAACGGTACGATCACCGTAGATGTTGGGGTTTCCCATACTGCGGTTGCCTCCGCAGCCAGTCAATACTAGCATGGCGAGGGTGAGAATCAGGCCTGCCCGCAAGGCCCATCGTGATGTAAGCCGATCGTCCAAGTTGATCACCTTTGTGGCTGGTAGTTGTATTTCTTATCGTTATCGGCCTTGATCTGCCGTTCCTTTACCGCTCAGAACCGTAACTCATTGATGTATATAATACTTGCTCTTCGGTGGCAAGTTTAATTACTCGCCTCAGTCAATCTTTCCTGCAGGGTCACCAGCATCTGCTCACGGGACTCGTAAAACTCGCCGTTTGTTTGACGCCGAAACCACGTGAACTGACGCTTGGCGTAGCGCCGCGTATTCTGCTTTACCAAGCTGACCGCCTCTTCCAGACTGGTTCGTCCATCGATATGGTCCAGCAATTCGGCATAGCCTATCACCCGGTTCTGGCTGAGTTTCTGCCGATACCCACGAGAAATCAGCCCTTCAACTTCGCCCAGGAGGCCGGCAGAGATCATTTCATCGACTCGGCGGTTGATTCGCTC
>CAZHDS010000322.1:0-3047 GCA_964531495.1 uncultured Ignavibacteriales bacterium | reverse complement strand
GGAAACAGCTTCCTGGCCGTGCCGCTGACGTTCGCCGCGAAGGCAACGAGCTCACGGAGCTTCTTCTTGAGCGTCTACACGTCGTCGTGAAAGGGTATTCGGGCAGTGATAATCTCTCAGCCATAATGATCGCTCCTCCGCGCCATTTGTTGCGTGGCAAGCAGAACGCAAATCTCTTCAGTGCTGGCTGCGACTTCATGCCTTCTGCTCGCCCCGTTCGTAAAGGCATTGTGTTGCACCACGTCAGTTTTGATAGGGCTGTATTCGACGGACTTGCAAATTTGTTCGAGGGGAGGTTGGCTTGCATGGGCTCGGAGGAATATGCGGCAGAGTGCACGGGCGGCGATGAACACCCGTGGGGGACAATTTAGATTGGTTCTGTTGTACTGGATGTCCCTACCACGATATCACAGGCGCCGTGCGTTGGGCTTTAGTTGAATGGACTAGCGCAGATCTGCTTTCCGATATTCACATCTTCATTGCATCACTTCGTAATGGGTTCGCTTTTATAGCACGGAAGATCTTGCTTTTCGTTATGTCGCATCTTCGGCCTCGTGTGGTTGAGTCCGCTTCAGATGAAGCGACTAATTTTTGGATCCGTCTTGGAATCGACTCAGAAATGCTCGACATTATCATATCTGTTGATCTGCATTGGGATGGGGTCAGTCTTTGGTTCAATGCAAGTGCCTTGTCTGAGTTGGATAGCATCGCCCAGGTAACCTCCATTATCTTCTTTCTCTTCCGTTTCTCAGATTTTCAGACACGCGTTGGATGCAGCCAGGAAAATCAATCCATCCCGTACTAGCCAGTATTGAAGTCGGTTTGCTTAAGGTGGTCAGGATGGCTCGGGATGATCCTAAGGTGACCGACTACCACCTACATGGTGTTGATCGCTTGAGTGTGCTAGCTAGGAAACACTTGGTTATTCGGGGCATGCAGACATTTCTTGCTGAGTCTGTAATGGTGGAGTTGTTGGAGGAAGAGCGCCTTCTGCGCATCATAGATTCAGTGGAGAATACGTTGCGTGAAGAACACAACTTTATTATTGCAACGAGCTCGGCAACGTGGTTTAGGCTGGCCGCTTTAATTGGTGATATGTCTTACACGTCTCTTGACTTAGCCGCCGACGTCCTTCGTAGCTGCCATGTTTTCCGTGCTTACTTGGAGAAACGTATCCTTCGGTATTGTCGACAATTTCCTTGGCGCCTCGCTCGGGGTGACATTCGTTCCAACTTGGAGGAGTTATCTAGGAGCAACCCGGAAGGTTTAGATCAAGGCTGCGGACTCAAGATAAAGTGTTTGATTGAGCGTGGCTTTCCAATGAAGATGCTCGTTATGGCTGTTTCTTTATTTCGAGACCTTGTATGGGGAACACGTGCGGTTGAGAATGGGCACGGCTCTTGTGCCGTGATCCACAGAATTCATCCGTTGTTGTCAGCTTTCCAGTTGTCAGTTCAAAGCATGCTGCACCAGTGTCGGGCTCTCTTCTCTAATCCTAAGGCTGTGTTGCCGCTTGTTGCGTTGGAGCGCCAGTTAGAACGGCATAAAGAGAAGCGTGTACGGCTCGATGCGAGAAAATGCTACTTGCAAGATTTATATGATGAGGTGAAGAGCCAGCTTCCCCCCGCCGTTCGTATGACGTCGGCTTTGCGGCAGCACGTCTTCAGGAATCACAGCGCCATGTTTGCCTCTCTCCCACCGTCGTCTCAGTCACGTTACAGTTCAATTGCCGACGAACGAGCGAAGGCACATGAACGCAAACACACCGATGAGGCGCAACACATCCTTGCTAGATTGACAATTGCGCGTGACCGCGCTGGCTGTGAACAACGGTTGCGTGACAAGACTAACGCCGTTGCCGACCACACGATTCAACCTGCAGAAATGGAGGAGCTATTGCAGTTGTTCAATTCTAAGCGGTGTAATAGGGAGGAGGTGCGCACGTATCTTGATAATGCGGTCTCACCCCCTGCGGCAGCGCCGCAGCATGTCATGGATCTCTTTACAGGCTTCGTCGACGGAGGCCGATGTAGTTGCGAGAGGATGAATTTGGGTTGGCAAAAACAATTGTGTGCGCATAGGAACCTTCTCCGTGGAACCGCGTTCGGGCGCTCATTGGACGAAGGAGCAACGTTCTACATATTCTTGTTCGCACTTCAGACTCCACAAGAGGCGTGGTTCATTCGAGCAGTGCGGAACACGGTGGCGGTGCGATACTTTGCGCGTGAGGGTCCTGCTTGGCACAGGCATAGGCTTGTTGTAGATTGGGAAATTCTATCGCACGATCAGTTGCCGTTCGGGGATGATGATGACCTTTTCGTTTTGTCAAATCTTTCATTTACCGCGGATGGTGTTGCTTGTGGTGGCGCGCTCGAGGAGAATTTATTGCAGTGGAAGGAACAGTGGCCTTTACCGCTCAGGGCCAGTGCTTCGTCAGTGCGGGCCGCGGCGGGTGCACTTGCGCCTGTGTTAGTAATGCATCCTTGGATCGCTGAGTATCTCAAAAATGATAAACCTTCTGCAGGAGCCGCGCCCGCGCGCCCATCTGGTGATGGGCTCGCTCCTTCGGATGACTTGGATATTGACGATGTGTTGGCAGCAGCTTGGTTTGAGTTAGATACCCGCTTGAATGATGCCCCTGCTGCTTCGGTCAGCTCTAATGATTTCTTCATCCGCGTTCGGGGTTCCACCGTCGGAGCAGAAGCGAACAAAGGGCTGCCTCGTCTTTTCTGTGCTCAATATTCTTTGCGTGTAGCGACGTCGTTTGCAATGTCTATGTACAGTGATGACATTTGCTTCGCCATGGCGTCCGAGTGGTGTCGTCGTATGGGCTTTTTTTATTCCTTGTGGATTGAGGCAAACGACCACTCATATATATTCACCAATAATCAATTGAACTCATATGAGCCAGACCCATTTTGGGTAGATATGCGCGACCTAATGCTTGCAGGCTCGCTTGTTAGGGCGCGGGCAGATGCGATCGACGGAATTGAACCACGATGAACAATCAGTGTGTGTAAACAAAGGAGGGATTAGGGACAGGAGGG
>CAZHDS010000321.1:0-3057 GCA_964531495.1 uncultured Ignavibacteriales bacterium | reverse complement strand
CCCATCTTTCAGGAACTCGTACATTATATACTGGCACATGGTGTTGGTATGAAGGTCGGTCCCTTGCTTGACTTTTTCGAAAGCCGGTATAATCTCCTTCGGGGCATTCATCCAGGCGATGCGGAGACCGGGGGCGCACGTCTTGGAGAACGTGTGGAGAGCTATGACCGACTCTGGAGAGAGCGATTTCATCGACGGCTCCGGAGTGCCGGCAAACCGTATGTCGCCGTAAGGATTGTCATCCACGATCGGAACATCGTACTTCAGGCCGAGTTCAATCAGGGCCTCGCGCCGTGACCGTGACATGGTGATGCCGGTCGGATTCTGGAAGTTGGAAATCGTGTAGATGAACTTCGGCTTGAACTGCTTGAGCTTGTCTTCGACCTGATCGATGATCATGCCATCTTTATCCATGGCGACCGGAGCGTATTTGACACCATAGAAATCGAAGGCCTGTAGGGCACCCACGTAGGTCGGGTTCTCCGTAACAATATAGTCGCCGGTGGTGGCAAAAACTCGAGCCAGCATCTCGAGGCCTTGCTGGCTGCCGGACGTAATCAGGATGTTCTCAGCGGTCGAGGGTTCGCCCGCGGAGGTTGCCCGCTCTGCGATGATATCACGCAGAGGCATGATCCCTTGCGAGATACTATATTGAGCGCAGGCCGGGCCGAACTCGTCGAGAGCCTTCGCCATGGCTTCTTTGATGGCCTCCAGCGGGAACAGCTCAGGCGCTGGAAGCCCACCGGCGAAGGAGATGACCCCTGGCTCGGAGGAGAATTTCAGAATCTGGCGGATGATGGATGATTTGAGTTTCTTAACGTGCTCCGCAACCGGCCAGTTCTTGATCCCAGCCGTAGTCTTCTCAGCAACCGTCATTGTAGTATCCTTTCCTTGCGCCTGACCGGGTTTGGGCATCCGTCCCGTCACGGCGATTCGTTTCGCTGCAAATACTATGTTAGTATAGCACAGTCCACGCGCGAATTCAAGGGTTTTGGTAACAGGTTATGGCGGTGGGGCTTATCAGTATCAAGTTTCGACCCGCTTGTGGCTTTTTTCACCAAGTCGGATTGGTATCGTGTTGGGAGGGGCGGCTCTCGTCTGGATCTGAAGGGATCGAAATGGAGATTCAGGGACAAAATAAGAGCCACCGGGCGGAGTCGAACCGTCGACCTACTGATTACGAATCAGTTGCTCTACCAACTGAGCTACGGTGGCTTGTGCCAGGTATGTCTGGCTATTCTGGCGGGCATAATACTGGTCGGCACAGGACCTGTCAAGCAAAAGCACAGGCCACTTTTCGCTTGCCCGACTATCAGAGCAGCGTACTTTGAGGATCCGTAATGACAACCCAGACCTACCTATGGAGCAGAACTGATGGCCATTGAGAATAAGCTTGCCCTACTACTGAAGTCGAGTCGAATCGGTGACGACGAACCTGACCTGGGAGAGAAACTCCTCAAGTCCTTCTTGGCCGTACTGCTGGAGTCCCCGTCCCTTCCGCAACGCATCATCTGCATGAACTCGGCCATCTTCCTGACAACCAAAGGCTCGTCGGTCGTGGATCTTCTCAAGCGGTTCGAGGCGGCTGGCACCGAGATTCTGTCATGCAAGACCTGCCTCGATTATTACAGCCGGTCCGACGATCTTATTGTCGGACAGCCAACCGATATGAACGTTACGGTCGATACTCTCCTCAGCTGCAGAACGATCAACCTCTAAATCCTACCGACCAAACCAACAAGCCAAACAAAAAGAGAGCGAGGTGTGTGACCTCGCTCTCTTGCAGTCAATGATCTAAGTCTCAACTATTCGGGAATTGACTCGATCTCCACGCGGCGATTCCTCTGCTTACCTTCTTCGTTGTCGTTGCTGGCCACAAAGTATCTCGGGGCTTCGCCAAATCCGCGGACCGTCATGCGGCCTGGATCGATGCCTCTATTGACGATGTAGGCGGCCACAGCTTCGGCCCGATTTATTGACAGTGTCATATTGAAATCGGCCGGTCCAGTCGGATCAGCAAAGCCACTAATGGCAATCCGAGTTTCCGGGTAAGCCAGCATCGACTGTACTACACCGTCCAGCTCAGTCTGAGCCTCAGGGGACAGGTTGTACGCACCCGCAGCGTATTGGAGACTCTCGGACAAGACAATTACGTTGTCAATCGGCTGAGCAATTGGGCAACCCACTTCATCGACGATGACGCCCGACGGTGTGTTTTCGCAGCCGTCGATGCCGTCGAGGACTGCGTCGCCGTCGCTGTCCTGAGGACAGCCGTCGGCATTAACCGTGGCTCCTCGAGGTGTATCCGGGCACTTATCCTTGTAATCGGCAACGCCATCACCATCGCTGTCGGGCGGGCAACCAGCGTCATCGACTTCCAGGCCGGGAGGCGTTCCTGGGCACTTGTCCCAGCCATCCCAGACGCCATCGCCATCGCTGTCCATCGGACAGCCATAGCCATCGACGATAACCCCGGCAGGAGTGTTGGCGCAGGTATCGATACCGTCCCAAACACCATCACCATCGGTGTCTATCGGGCAGCCCATCTTGTCGACTTTGGCCTTGCGAGGGGTATCGGGACATTGATCGTCGTCATCGGAGACGCCATCCTTGTCAACGTCAGGCTTGCCGCCCAGATATATCGCCAGAGCGGCCGAAGGCTGGAGGAAGTTACGGAAGGGACGGGTGTCCCATTCAGACCAGTCCCCGTCGCCATAGAAGCCTTCGGGCATATCGGTGTCGAGATTGAACAGACCACCGGTCGCTTTGAGCTGGACTTCCAGCGTCAGCCACTCCGCCAACCAGTAGTTCAGACCGCCACCTAGTTTTAGTCCCAGGTCTTGAACATGATAAGTACTGGGGCCGTAGCGGTCATTTACACGCCAATAGTCGTACCCAAGGCCACCAAAGAGATACGGCTGGAATTTGTTGTCCGTATTGAAGTAGTAATTGGCGCAGAGACTAACCAGATGTCCTCGTAAATGCGTTTTGGCAAAATCCAGATCACGATAGGTGAAACTCTGATTCTTCGTCGCGGTCGTATCGTCATAGGCGAGA
>CAZHDS010000320.1:0-3068 GCA_964531495.1 uncultured Ignavibacteriales bacterium | reverse complement strand
GCAAGAGCCCGCTCTCACGGGAGATCTGGCTCTCTTACATATCGTCAGCGGCATTGGCAGGAGCTCCAGATCATGACTATTTGGGACTCGTCCCCGCTTGCCGTCCAGCGTCCGATTGAATGCAATTGTCCGGTTTGCAATCCCCCTTGACAGTCGCCATGGAATCACTTTCTTCTTGATGTGTTCTGATCAGATCATGCGAGCAACGGCTACAAAGGTGTCATTTCAATAGGAATGCGGTAACCAATATGGACAGTATCAATCTTCTCGGCCTGGTCGCTGGTACGCTCACAACGGCGGCGTTTGTTCCGCAACTGATGAAGATATTGAAATCGCGCTCCACCAAGGACATCTCGCTGGTGATGTACGTGGTCATCTGCACTGGCATTTTGCTGTGGTTGATCTTCGGTCTGTGCATCGGCTCGCTGCCCGTGATAGCGGCGAACGCGGTTACACTGTTGATCGCAACTGCGATTCTCATCCTGAAGATAAGATTGCACTGAAGCTGCGACTCTCAAATCGCCCGACAACTGCCGCCATCCCGCCGCCGGGGGCATGGGCGACGGGCGCGTAAGACTCAGCCATTCTCCGTTCAGACGATCAAGGCGAGTGCTTGTTGAGGCTCCCCCATCAAATGAGATCCTCGGGCTTTGGTGTTCCGTTGATACTCAGCGAAAAAAGCGGCCAGGCAATTAAGCCTGGCCGCTTAGTATGTCGTTATTGGGGTCTTCTATCTCAGTATGCGGAGTTTACTGATTTCGATGTCGGCTTTGCCGGAGTCGCAAGGGGACTATCGCAGATCAGGTCCGGCCCATCATTGAACATGAAGGTAACTAAATAGATCAAATCCTCGATGTCCGGTCCAACATCATTGCCGTTGATATCAGTGGCAGCCATGACGGGTGGTGGCGGTCCATCATTGAACATGAAGCTGACCAGGTAGATCAGGTCTTCAATATCAGGGTCCCCACCGTCGCCATCAATATCGCCGCAGATGTAGCTCACCACAACCTCGACGAATAGGGCTTGCTGATCGATACTGCCAACGCGATCCGTGACAGAAGCGGTGAAACTGATCGTCTGCATCCCGCTAGCTGTACCAGACACAACTCCGGTATGTAGTAACGAGAGCCCGGTTCCACTTAACCCATCGCCGAACTCGGTCCAACCGAGCGTCCCTGTTCCCCCCGTAGCCGTTAGCTGGTAGCTGAACGGCTGGCCATCAATCGCTTCAGGCAGGCTGGTGGTGGTTATATCGACCGCCGGGTTAATCTCGGCTATCAGTGGATTCTGATCGCTCGCTCCAACAGCATCAGTGGCTACGGCCGTGAAGGAAATCGTTCCAGCCGCGGTTGGCGTGCCTGACAGCAGGCCATCGGTTGATAGGATCACGCCAGTACCATCCAGATCCCCGTTCAGGTCTGACCATGTCCTGGAGCCGGTGCCGCCGGTAGCGACCAACTGCTTCAAGTAAGGGACTCCCTGAGTGCTGGCATCAAGGACGGAAGTGGTTACGTTGACCGCCGGATTGATAGTGAAGGAAAGAGTCTTCTCAGCTGTGTCGGGCGTCTCGTCGGTTACCGTGGCTACGAAGCTGACAGCCACCTCGGTCGTCGGTGTACCTGATATGACACCAGCAGGTGCCAGTGCGAGGCCTGTTCCGACCAGGTCGTTGTCGCGGTCGGCCCACACGACAGAGCCAAATTCGTTAACGCACGAAAGCGTTTGCGAGTAGGGTAGTCCCACCGTCCAGTCAGGAAGTGTACCAGTGGAGATCGTCAGTCCAATTTCCTCACAGGCATAACCAATCACCGCAATATCATCGATATTCCAGCCGCAATAGGTCCAGCCTCCATCGGTAGTGCCCATCGTGAAGCGTAGGTACACGGTCGCCTCACCATCGGCATAGGCCGATATGTCAAACACTTGCTCGTTCCAGGCTCCATCCTCAATAGTTCCACCGTTCGCCCAAACAGTGGTCCAGGCAGAGCCGTTTGTACTGATCCGGATGTAGGCATGATCGTAAGAAGGCTGTTCAACACCGAGCCAGCGCCAGAATCTCAATTCCACGCCGCCCATGCCGCTACAGTCGATAGCTGGACTAGACACGTGATACTCCGGCATGCTGTTGGTGTAGTCGCCACTGAGATTGTAACCCAGAACGTTGCTACCGGAATGGCCACTCGTTGGATCAGGATTACCGTAGGCACCGCCACCGCCGGTGGGGACGCCACGGGCCCACGTACCACCGGAGATGGTCCAGCCCTGATCTGCCTCAAAATCATCAAAGAAGGTCGTGTCAACCGTCGTCACCGGAATAGCATGGTAAGGGGAGGTGAGGTGGTCGTACATAGTACCATTGACTTGCTCGTCGGCACTGAAGTAGAAATCAACCCACTCTTCGCAGTTGACCGCCGGCAGAACCGCCTGATACTCATTCGGCAGAGATTCGGTCATGGCCACCGTTTGGAGGGCACCACCACTGACGGAATAGTGGATTTGGCCTGTTCCCGCCACAGGGACACCGTCGCCGGTACCTGCCACCACAACTCCGAATACCGTCTCCTGACCGGGCGTGATCATTTTGGGTACGCCGTCAGGGTAGGCAAACGAGACACCGGTGACGCCCATTATGGCCACCGTAGGATCGCCGAACAGGTTCAGCTCATAGGTGCACCAGCGCATGCAACTCTCGTTTATTCGGTAGAGGTTATCCTCTTTGGAATCCTGGTTGGCCCGACCCAACTCAGGCTTGCCCTCCGATGGCGCAAACACTGCATCCCAGAATTCACGGTTGAAGCGCTGCGATGGTCCATCGGTACTGCTGTACTCTCCCCAGCCGTATCGAGCGTTCATGATCACCGCCCAGCCGCCGTGATCGGTCTTGATGTTCATCGTTTCCGCCCAACACTCGGTCCCGTCGAAATGGCCGGCCAGACAGGTCTGCGAATAAACGAAGACCTGATCATCGTTAGTCAGATCGCCGGTGATGTCCGGGTTGTATAGCTTCATGGCGTAGTCTTCGCTGCCATGACCGAGGTGATCCAAAATGTGTATACCGGCGTTGA
>CAZHDS010000319.1:0-3080 GCA_964531495.1 uncultured Ignavibacteriales bacterium | reverse complement strand
GACTCTTTGATACCACCAGGGCGACGAATCGAAGTTAGTGATGGAATTCATACGCCGCGTAGTCTAGTAACCCTGGATATGCAAGCGCGTTTAAATGCGGACAATAACGCAATTAGCGGCACTGCTCCCACCGACGGCACTTTGGATGTTACACTTGACCAATGGTGTTATCCGGTAAATGAAAACTGTTGGTATCCGCGTAGAGTATGCAATGTTGCTAGAAACGGAAGTGGTTCTTACACGGCTGATTTATCCGGCGCGTATTGGGGAGATGCTGATAGGCGTGATAACGCTGCTGCGATATACTATGAAACAGATGGAGATCGTATTAAGGTCTTGGGGTATGATCTTTGGCTGAATATGAACTATTATCCTGAGATGAATAGCCTCCTCCGCAATGGCGATAAAATAAATGGTCATTCGCCGCAAGGTGGCGGAGGGTGTAGTTTTTACGTTAATGGGAATCGTATTGACCCAACCCAACCAGTGACTGTTGATATTTATGCTTCTGATGGAACATGGCGTACCGGTGTTACAGATTCCGATATCCCTGATTCTTTCTACTATACTTGTTTTGATATTGTACTGCAAGCAGGATACAGAGTTGATGTAACAAATGGCGCCTACTCAACTTTGTCCACTATTCCTACGCTCACAATTAATGAATCTTTTCAAGAAAACCGACTGTATGGTCAGGGCCCGACATTACAGACTATTTATCCTTACCTCTATTTGCAAGGAAGAAGTATTTACTGGTATACCTCGGTGCAAGTAGGCAGCGATGGTAATTACTCGGCCTCTTTTGAGGATGTTTATCCTTCATCTTATTGGTCGTATGGCTGTGGTGAAGCAGTTATGGGGGGTTGTTACCATGCCAAAGTAACGTCTTATGATGGTGCTGGGCATCGTTTTACAGTGAACAGGCCAGCTCCTCCCAATGTTGTCCCTGATGATTATGATGAGGGCATGGATGACGATGATCCGGAACGGGCCAGTATCTACCAGGCCGTTCAGTCTCACACGTTTCATGATTGGAATGATGTGGATTGGGTAGCAGTAAATATTCCAGCATCTAACGTAGGACGATTGTATTCGTTCCAAACGTTAAACTTGGGAGATGTAGCTGAAACTAACCTGGCTCTTTACGACAGCGATCATACTACCTGGCTGGCCTCGTATAATGGTTCTGATGATGCGGCTGTTATCCATTGGAGACCAACACATAGTGGCTGGCACTATATCAAAATTACTTCACGCGGTTCATCTTCCTATTGTGGTGCAACCTACGACTTTCGGATACAACTGGAAGCCGAGTGGACAGCATTGGTCTACATGAACGGCGACAGCGACTTGGGAGCGTATCCCAGTTCTGCTCGCAGCCGTCTAGAACGAGTAGTAGGCCAATTACAAGACGTAAATGTGGTGATGTTGTGGGATGGTATGAATACTCACACCGGCGATACATGGCGCTATCACGTGCAGCCTGACGGACAGTATCAGGATGGTGATAACCGCTGGTATATGGGAGAGCTTAACTTGGGTGATGGGAATATCTTGGCAGACTTTTTAAAGTGGGGAATGGATAACTATCCGTCTAGTCACTATTACGTCGTCATCGCGGACCACGGCAAAGGGACAGTGGGCCTAAGCTGGGATTTCAACGCCTACGCTGGAGAGAATGTTCATGGAACGATTAAGAACTTTTCCAACTCGGATCGGATTACACCAATGGAGCTACGAGAAGCAATAAAACAGGCTACCCAGAATGGTGACCGGCGCATTGACGTGTTACATTACGATGCTTGTTTGATGGGGATGTGGGAACATGCCTACCAGGTCAAGGACTATGTCGACTATCTGGTATTTTCACAGAATGAAGGTTGGGCGGTGTTTGCCTTTGACAAGTATGTACGGGCACTATCTGGAAATGACGTTCAGTCGGTAGCGAAGGAAATTGCTCGTCTGTATAGTGTGGAAGTTGAGTTAATTGCCCGTCCTTATACTATCTCGACGATTGACCTGGCGCAAGTAGACTCGTTACGTCAGCAAGTGGATCAATTGGCAGGTCTGCTGGAAGGCGGGATGAGCACATATAAACAACAAATGCAAGCCGGTCGGCAGGCAACGCAAAGATTGGACTCTACTGGTGACTTTGAGTTGACCGAAGAGGATACGATGTTGGACCTCTACGATTGGGCCGTACAGGTCAAGAGCCGAATCGTTGATGTCTCTGTGCAGAGCGCGGCGACAGCAGTGCAGACTGCAGTGAATCAGGCAGTCGTGGCAGAATATCATCAATCTGGAGAAACACCAAGTGGAGGCCACATAGATTTGGATAACACACATGGGCTATCCATCTACTTTCCAATGCAAAGCGGACGGCTTTTCTCGGTCTATGCTGGTGGACAGATGTTCAAATCTACTGCTGACTCGGGGTGGGACGAGGCACTAATGGAATACTATGGTGCGATGGGACTACCGCCTACGATGGATGATCCAGACGATACTAATCCAGTAATAGGACAGATTGATATGCCGACGATTTATCTTCCGCTGATAGTGCGTCTATACGTAGCGCGTTAAAAGTCAGCAGATGGCCGAGTTCATTTTTGTGCCGTCGAATGAGTTGTAATTCAACCAACTGCTCGCCTTGCTCGATGAGGTGACGGACATTGTGTGGGACGATGAAAATCATGCGCTGTTCAATGTGATGGACGTGTTGAACGTGTTGATGGAAAACTATGAGGCGGGTAAATCGTAGGCGCGCACGCGCTTTGGGGGATTTCCGCCTGTCTTTGTATCCACTTTAAGATCACGTTTTGCCTTGATCTCCAAATACGAGTACAATATAACATTGGCCTGGTTCAACCAGGCTTTGCGCAGAAAAGCCATCACGTGGCGGCCTGGCCACAGAATCCTCACCATTTTTTGGGCGCGCCGAGACGGCGACGAAATCATGTCCCCAACAAAAAGGAGTCATCAAGATGCAACAGACCCTCGTCAGTATTCACGACCTGGAGATCCACGCCGAGCAGGCTGAGGTTGTCGCCTGGCAAGGGCGCGAGGCATTGCGGCTGGAG
>CAZHDS010000318.1:0-3100 GCA_964531495.1 uncultured Ignavibacteriales bacterium | reverse complement strand
CCTTTCACCTTTGCCTGGTCCAATGGTTACATGACGCTGACTGTTAGCCCGGTCGACGTTCTGGCCACCGACACTAACTATGACCTGAGCATTGAAGGTGAGTCGCAGAGTGGTTTGACCTTGATCGACAGTGACGCTTCTGTCGATTTTGACCGCACTGTTCGCTCGCAGGTTGGTATTGCTCTGCAGTCGACCAACTTTGGCAGCGCTGGTACCAAGACTGGTACCTACACGTTTGTCAACTATTCTCTCGACTCCAACCTCATCCTGACCTTCAACATGGCTGTTAATCCCACTCATGTTGGCAATCTGATCACCTTCAAGATCGGTTCTACTCCGGTTGATTACACCGCCACCTATTCGGGTGCCACGGTCACGATCGACCCGCTGTATGCTCTGGTCACCGGTCAGACTTATACTTTGACCTTCAAGTTCTATGGCACAATCGAAAACGACTTTGCCAGCAGCGGCAGCACTTACAACCTATCGACCTTTGATAATTCTGTAATCCCCGCTATGCCGACAGGTTTCGCTTACGATACCACTTTGATGACCTGGCCGGTGGACTACAACACTACCAGCGTTTATCTTGAGTGGGATATTCAGGCTGATGCGCAATGGTTTATGATCTACGCCGATGCTGGCTACACGCCGCTGGGTCGTACGATCATTGACAGCGTTCAGGCTACTCAGTATGGTATCAAGCAGGGCGCAACGGTCACTCTGCCCTCTGAGTTCGACGTTTACTCCGACGCTCTGCAGACCCCGTTTGCGGGTGGTAGCGTAGTATCTTTCTGGGTTCGCGCTAAGAACACAGCTGGCTACAGTGGCTACACTGATTCGATCATGTTTGATGATGATCAGGCTCCGGAGAACTTCCTGGCAGCTCAGTGGGGCGACGGTGACAACACCGCCGGTACTGCCGAAGACACCGTGATCTTCAAGATCGCGACTTCGGGTTCCCCGATGGAGTACATTCACCAGACCACGGCCCCGACCTTCGACTTCACCGAAGGTGGCGGCGACCCGTCATACAAGTTTGGCGGAGTGCCCGTGTGGAATCCACACAACTCCCTGACCTACGGTACTGGTACCATATATGTACCGGCCACCAGCTGCGCGGCTGGCGACTGGATCAAGGTTGGCATTACCGATAACTCCGGTAACACTGGCTATGATTCTGTGCTGGTCCTGCCTTGGTTTGAGTATGTTAATCCTCATCCGGACAGCACTGACGGTCAGTTTGAAGCCAACAATGCCAACGTCAAGTTTGTCGCCCATCAGGCGCGCAACTTGGCCGGAACGGCTTTGGTTGACTTCAACACTGTTGATATCTTCCTGTCTTTGGACGGCACGACCTTTGTCGATTCCGTCATGGCTCAGGCGATTGGCGATTCCGGTGTGGTAAACACCGTTGCCTTCGGTATCGATGATACTCTGATGGTTGCCAACCTGGCCAAGTTCACCGTGGCCAATGCCGGTGCCGCAGGCGCAGCTAACTGGAGTTCTGCCTTCTCCGTCGCGGGTGTTAAGCTCGCCGGTCCGGACTCGCTGTCTTACTACAACGTGTTCGATACCATCATTGATCGTGGTAACACCGACTCCTCTTCGATTCCGATTTCCTGGACTCAGGTTGGTCTGGATTCTGTAGAGGTCTGGTACTCAACCGATGGCACTAACTTCACCGTGTTTGATACGGTTGCTGCAACTGGTACGCCGTACGCCTTCTATCCGCCGAACATCAACGGCACCGGCGCATACAATTGCTACGTCCGTGTGGCTGATCACGATGCGGATAGCCGTCCGAGAAACAGCACGAGTTGGTATTTCCACGTCTTCCACGATTCAGTTACCTTCACCGCTCCTTTGGCGGCTGGTACTTTCGTGGGTGGCTCGACCACCAATATCCAGTGGGATAACGGTGTGACAGCTATCAATGACTCGCTGCCGTCCATATTCACCATCGAATACGCTACCAACGCCACTGGTGCCGATACTACCTGGAAGGCGCTGGATACAGCGGTCGCCAATGATGGTATCCTGACTTGGCCGGTGGTACCGCAGGATGATCCGTCCGTCACCTGTTTGCTGCGTTTCACTGATGGTAATGGAAATTACTACCCGTCGCCGTTGTTCAATATCTCCGGTCTGATTGTTACTGCTCCTGACTCCGCCCAGGATTGGGATTGTGGCGTCGTCAGTAACATCACCTGGGATAACATCGCTGGCTTCGCCGGCGCTGTTAGCCTTGACTACTCCGCCGATGGCGGTTCGACTTGGGATACCATTCGGACCAACCAGGCCAACGCGGGTACCTTTGCCTGGACTCTCCCGAATGACGCGAACAACCAGATGAAGGTCCGTGTCAAGGAATTCGGGGGCACGATTACCGACATGAGTGACTATAACTCCACCATGGCTGGCTACGTGATCACCTATCCTAATGCCAAGACTGTCACATGGGTCTGGGGTCGTCAGGATTCGGTCACTTGGACAACCTATGGTACGCCAGCGACGTTCGTCGATATTCTCTATCAGAACAAGGCTGGAGCACTCACTGGTAACATCGCAACTGGTTATGCTGACAACGGCACCTACGGCTTCTCCGTTCCGGATATGGGCGTGGGCACTTACCCTGACTCATTCATGGTCATGGTTAAGGGCACCGGAGCGACTCCGGTCGATACTACCGGTGACTGGGATGCCGGCAGCACGATCGGCAAGTACTTCGGGGATGAAGAGCCGCATATCACCATTACGGCTCCTACCGGTGCCAGCACATTCCAGCAGTCGACGCCGGGCAACGTTATCACGTGGAAATCCGTCGGTACCATTAGCGACAGCGTGATCATTAGTTGCTACAGTGTTGGTGGGGACTTCACTGCCGTGGTGATTGATACCGTGGCGACCTCAAGTAGTACGAATACGTACACGTGGACCCTTCCGAACCTTGGCCTCGTTGCTCCAAGTACGGATGCCAGGATCACGATCGACGATCTGGGAAGTAGCTTGACTAAGGAAACGGTCAACTTCACAATCGACAACTAGTTCAGATTCCAATCTGAATTAGCAATATTGCCGGGGGCTGGTTATCCAGCCC
>CAZHDS010000317.1:0-3115 GCA_964531495.1 uncultured Ignavibacteriales bacterium | reverse complement strand
GTGGCACCCAGCTCCAGCCGATCCAGTTCGCGCAGGGCGTCACCGAGGGCGGTGCGATCGGAGATGACCTCGCCCGCACTGGAGGTGAGATTGCCCCCGAAGTAGTAAACCGATGTCTGGGCTTGATCGCTCATGCGCTCGTAGCTGGGTGATGACAACAGCGAATCGAGCCGCGCTCTTCTGCTCAGGCCTTCTTCGATCTTGTGCATCGAGCCGGATCGATCCAGCAGAACAGTCACGCTGCGAGAGCGTTCAAATATTCGACTGAAACCAAGGACCGGCTCCAGCAGCGCCAATATAAGGGCGGCAATAGCGATCGTACGAAGGGTGGTCAGGATGATTCTCAGATATCGGGGCAGGGGCGGATTGGTTCGGCGATACAGAAGCACAGCCAGTCCGATCAGAACCAGCAGGACGGGCCAGACCAGGAAGGCCTGTCCGGTGAGGAATTCCACAGAGACATCTTGAAGACCAAACATTATCTGTTATACCACGTTATCAGGTTGTCGATCATGACGGGACGTCTCAAGATACACTTTCTCCCCCAACAAACAACTCTCAGATATGGGTGATTTTGAATCTGGTCGGAGTCAGTCAGGAGGCTCGCTTGGTCGTGAACTCAACAAGGCTCACGAGACTGTCCAAATAGGGCGAGCGCGGCAGATAAGAAAGAGCGTCGAGCCCTTGCTGAGCCATTTCATCTGCTCGCTGATAGGCATAGTCGATGCCACCGTTTTCGGACACAAAGCTGTGGATACGCTCAAAAGTGTCGTCACGATCCTTCTGCTTGAGCAAATCGATGATCTCGGAGCGAGCGCCTTTGCCAACCTGCTTGAGCGAGTGAATCAAGGGCAGCGTGACCTGACCAGTCAGAACATCGATACCCGGCTCTTTACCGGTCACCTCGGCTTCCCCCACATAATCCAACAGATCATCGGCAATCTGGAAAGCAGTCCCTATCCTCTCGCCAAAAGTGGCGAAGCTCTTACGTTGATCTGCTCCCAGTTCCCTCAGAATAGGTCCCACCTCGCATGAGATAGTAAACAGGGAAGCAGTCTTGTCGGCGATAATGGTCAGATACTCTTCTTCAGAGAGGGAGTAGTTACCGGTCTCCTCGATCTGCCGCAGTTCGCCCAACGACACTCGCTCGGTGGCTGCCGAAATAGCGGCCATGAACTCAATCGAGCCAGTCCGGACCATGATCTTGAAAGCCTTGGCAAACAGGTAGTCGCCCATCAGGACCGAGATAAGATTGGTCCACTGGGCATTGACTGTCTCAAGTCCGCGACGCATGTCGGAATCATCGACGACATCATCGTGCAGGAGCGTAGCAGTGTGAACCAGCTCGATCGCCAGGGACGCATCGACCGAGTATTCGCTGAACGAATCGCCCGCACCACACGAGAGAAAAACAAAGGCAGGACGGATCCGCTTGCCTCGGGACTTTAGCAGATGCCGAGCGATGGAAGAGATGAGAGGGGAATCACCACGGAGGCAATCGCCCAAACGTCGGTCGAACTCCCGCAGACTGTCCTGCACGGGAGCGGTGTATTCCAGCATTTTGTTAGCGTCTAACATAGGCTCCGATTACCTTCTACGCGTGCTCGGTCGGAAAAATAGGGGCGGTCCAATCGTATGTCAAACGAATTGTGTCGCCCTCTTCGGCATTAGCATGCCTAACCGGCCCGGGTTCAAAGGGTTCCCCTCGCCAATAGGATTCCCCTTATCGCTTCTCGATACTCAGGCTCCGCAAAATAGTCCCGGTCGTTGTGACCACCGCCAATTCGCACCATTCTCTTGGGCTCGGGAGCAAGTTCAAACAGACGCTGGCCAAGCTCGAACGGAGCGACTTCATCGTGGGGAGAGTGGGTTACCAGGATCGGACAGGATACATCGCCGATCTTGGCGGCCGAGTCGAAGCGGTAACGGAGTAAGAGCCCGATCGGAAATATTGGAAACATCTGTCGGCCCATGTCCAGGGCGGACGTAAACGAAGATTCGACAATCAGTCCCCCGCAAGGTACCCGCGACGCCAAATCGACCGCCACCGCCCCGCCCAGCGAGCGCCCGAAAACAACAATATCCTCGGGAGCGATGTTTCCGTGCTGACACAGCCATTCATAACAAGCCTCCGCGTCGGCGTAGCAGTTCACTTCACTTGGTTCACCATCCGAAAGGCCATAACCGCGATAGTCAAAAAGCAGAACACTGCTGTTCATGGCCAGCAGATACTCAACCGTCTCAAGCCGGTGTGACATATTTCCGCCGTTGCCGTGACAGAATAGCACCGTCCGCCCGGCTGGCTCGGTGCTTCCTTCGGGCCGTGGGAAGTACCAGGCGTGGATCGACTCATCGGAATTGACTGCCAGACGCAGATCCTGGTATGACAGTCCGACTTGTTCCGGAGTACTATCCAACCTCTGAGTCGGATAGAACACCATATTCTTCTGGTTGAAATACAGGTAAACCGATATGCTGGCAAACCCAGCTACGATAAAGACAACGAGCCATAACCACATCTTCATTGCTCTATAATTCGGCCAACTCGTTCGAAGATTGCCAGCCTCATTCCCACTCGATAGTAGCTGGCGGTTTGGATGAAATATCGTAAGTGACGCGATTGACTCCACGGACATTTCTGATGATGCGATTGGAGATGTGCGCCAGGATGTCGTAGTCGATCCGGGCCCAATCTGCCGTCATGGCGTCGGCCGAGGTCACCGCCCGCAGGGCCACCACGTTTTCGTAGGTTCGTTCGTCCCCCATCACGCCGACCGCTTTGACCGGCAGCAGAACAACAAAGGCCTGCCAGATGTCGTCATAGATGCCATTCTTGTGCAGTTCTTCGATGAAGATGTGATCAACTTCGCGAAGCAGGTCACAGCGCTCCTGAGTCACTTCGCCCAGGATCCGCACGGCCAGGCCTGGTCCCGGGAACGGATGACGGCGGATGAATTCCTCGGGCAAACCCAGAACTCGTCCCAGAGCCCGCACTTCGTCCTTGAACAGCTCGCGCAACGGCTCCACCAGATCCATTTTCATCCGCTCTTTGAGGCCGCCCACGTTGTGATGTGATTTTATTGTAACCGACGGTCCCCCCTTGAACGACACCGAC
>CAZHDS010000316.1:0-3136 GCA_964531495.1 uncultured Ignavibacteriales bacterium | reverse complement strand
TCTACAAGACCATGCGTAACTATCTCAACAAACAGACCTTCACCGTTATCGACCAGAAATTCATCGACACGATGCGGCGCGATATCGACAAGTTCATGAAAGCTATTACCGGGACGGATAATATCCTTCAGGACTTCAAGGTCGAGATCTTTGCGGACGATGAGATGCGCAAGAAGCAGGAAGTTGATATCAAGGTCAGCCTCAACCCCAAATACCCGGCCAAGACGTTCAACATTGAATTCCTGGCCTGGGGCGAAGGCGATCAGACCAATGTGAAGGACAAGTAGCCAATCGAATTGAAAAGTAGTTGAAGATTGAATAGGAACCTAAACCCAAGGAGTGAATCATGGCTCGCAGACCAACACTAGAGATAGATGGTGTCGTCTATAAGAACGTCTATTTCGTGTCGTACCACATTTACACGGCCAAGGACGAAACGGGGCGGCCTTCGGATCGCGCCCACGCCGGTGTGATCACCGTCGTCCGGGAATCCGACGACAAATCCGACAATGCCCGCTGGGCGATGGAATCGGACAAAACGAACTGGAAACCCGGGACGGTTACTATCAAGAGCCCGGACGATGCAATGATGAAGGAGTTGAAGTGGGAAGATGGTTTCATCTGCAAGTATGAAGAGTTTGTCCCCCACATCAAGAACAACCCCGACGACCAGGTGCACGAGCGGTTTGAGATTTCGTGCCAGAAGCTGACTATCGGCGACGCCGAAATCGACAACCGTTGGCAGGAATAGGAAATTGGCCGGTGACCGTGTCGCCATACGGTGGCACGGTCACTCCCGGCCGAACCAGGCGCAGATAACAATATGCCAGACGATAACCAGGATACTCGTTCAACAGATCGCTCGACCGACAGCGTCAGCAGCACTTCGAGCCAGACGGCAAGTGAGTCGCAATCGACAAGCAGCGATAATTCCGGGCGTCAGCTCGGGATCGAATGCACTTGCTCAATCATGGTCGATAATGAGCGCATCGAATACGACATCTCGTCTGTCGAACTGAAGCAATTTATCAATCAACACCATGTTCTGCAAATCGCTATTCGGGAACGGGCCGAGGATATCACCCGCAACGTCAACAGCTACGCAGGTATACTGGGCAAATCGATATCGCTGACGATTCAACCCTCCGGTGGTGTCGTCGATGCCAGTCGCGCCCTGACCTTTGTCGGACTGGTTACGCGAGTGAAGCAATCGAGTAACATCGATGCCATCAACCAGACGACGATTGAAGCGCATAGTCCGACAATTGCTTTAGACGGCCCAACGCATAACGCGTTCTTCCGTGACCAGACCCGCACCGACATAATTGGTTCAATCGTACGTAACTATCCGATCACGGTCGGCACGATTGAGTCCAGCAGCGGCAGCATGGCCTACTGTGTCCAGCATCGCGAAACCGATTACGACTTCGTCATGCGTCTGGCCGGCAATGCCGGATTATTCGCCCACTATGACGGCCAGGAATTCCATTGCCTCAAACCGACGTCTTCGGGAGCCGAGGAGCTGGTCTGGCGCGAAACCCTGGGAGCGTTCTCTCTGGGTCTGGGGACGGCACCCCAGGAATTCACGGCTCAGGTTTACAACTACGAACAAAGCAAGTCC
Source organism: uncultured Ignavibacteriales bacterium (assembly GCA_964531495.1). GTDB lineage: Bacteria > Zixibacteria > MSB-5A5 > GN15 > FEB-12 > DAOSXA01. Next base: position 1,515 of record CAZHDS010000316.1, on the reverse strand, counting down.
TACGGCCAGAATACCACTTCGGTGCGTTCCACGGCGTCGCTCTCGACCCTGTCACAGAAAGCGCCTGAAGGGTCGCAGCGGATATACACGAAATCGGGTTTCTCGACTTCACCCAAAGTAGTAGCTGACGCTCGTTCGCTCGATGATATTCTCCTGCGCGATAAGCAGCGCGCTATGGGACGCATGATCAGTTGTTCCGGGCAATCAAGCGTACCGGCGATCAAGATCGGCAAATGTATTCAGATTCGTGGACTGGCTGACCTGGACGGCCACTACCTGGTAGACTCGATTACCCATGTGGTGAATGCGACCAGCAGCTATCACAACAACTTCTCGTGTCGTCCGCTGGACATTGCCTTCCCATCGGAACACTCGGCCGTGGCGCCGGCGGCCCATTTACAAAGCGCCACCGTAGTGGACAATGCCGACCCGGACAAGTTGGGTCGCATCAAAGTAAAATTCCCCTGGCTGGAAGCGGAAGAAACAATTTGGATTCGGCTGGTCACACCCCATGCCGGGGCGGATCGCGGTTGGTACGCTATCCCGGAGATCGGGGACGAAGTCCTGGTCGGCTACGAGTTCGGCAGCCCGCGTTATCCCATAGCCCTGGGAACGCTCTACAACAAGGACGCTGCGCCGCCGTCCAACGCGACGGTAGACGATAACAACGTCAAGCTCTTCCGCACCAAGGGCGGCAACCAAATTGAGATCAAGGACGAGTCCGGTTCGGAAGCGATCTCGATCACGACCAAGGACGGCGAGAACAAGCTGGTGCTGGACATGTCGGGCCCGAGTATCACAATCGAGAGCAGCGGCGACGTGTCAATCAAGGGCAAGAATGTAGCGATCGAGAGCGATCAGGAGATCACACTCAAGGCCGGCAGCAATGCCAATATAGAAGCCGGAGCCAATATGAAGAACAAGGCCTCGGGAACGATGGATGTCGAAGGCGGCCTTGTCAATGTCAAGGGTAGTACGATTAATCTGAATTGACCTTCATGGAATACCTGGCCATCCCGTACGAATTGCGCGAAGACTACCTGACCCGCTCGGGAAGTATGCGAGACTCTATTGCCTTTTCGATTGGTCTGCTGCTGTCGACCCGTCGGGGCTTCATGCCGTTTCTCCCCAAGTTCGGTTGTGACATCTGGGACCTGGAGTACAGCGATCTGGAAACGGCCGACAAGGCGGCTGTGCGCGCCACCTTGCGCAACGCCATTGCCGATTTTGAGCGCCGCCTGACGGAGGTATCGGTGTCGTTCACAAATATCACCGCCGTAAAGCCCCACGCGATTGGCATAGATGTTCGGGTGGTCGGCCTGTATCGCGAGGCCGGCGAAGAGAAAAAATTCGAGGGTTCGTTTTTCATCGGATAGTCATGGATACCAACCGCGCCAAGAGCCAGCAGCAGATATTCATCGATATGCATCGGGAGTTGCGTATCTGGAACCCTAAGATTCCGGAGTCGCCTGACCGACTTGACCCGATCCTGAAAGTACTCATTCAGCTGTATGC
>CAZHDS010000315.1:0-3152 GCA_964531495.1 uncultured Ignavibacteriales bacterium | reverse complement strand
ATACCGTCTTCCCAACCCTGACGGTTCAGAAGATCCTTGCGAATGACCAAGGCCAATTGGTTGCCGGACCGGGTTTGCAGCGTTTGCAGCACATCCTCGATTTCCTTGCCCAGTTCCACATAGCCGACGAGCGCACTGCCATCGAAGACCGGTTGCACCACGCGTAGAGTGAACGTGCCCAACGGTCCCAGCTCAACGCCCGAAGCCGTCTGTTTGGTGCGTTCCGCCTCGAGCGTGGTGAAGCGGTTGATCAGATCCCCGGACTTGTCCGGCTTATGCAGGCGCAGCAGGTTCACACGATCGGGACGCAGGAAGTAGAAGTGGGTGAGGTTGGCCTCCCGACGCAGTTTCTCAAAGACGGGCTGCCAGGTTGCCTGGAGGTCGTCAGCATCACCCTCGCGCAGGGCTTTTTGTACACCTGTATCGGCAGCAACGATCTGCGCTGCCTGGCCCAGGCCAGCGGCTTGCAGGTCCAGAGCCACGCGAAGACCGCCAAAAACCTCGGAAAGACTGGCTGCGATATTCCCGGTCATTTGCTGCTGTTGCTGCTGCCACAGGAGCGCCGCCCCGCCGGCCATCATTAGAATCGCCATGACCGCTTGAGGGAGCAACAGACGCCGCATGACCGGCTTGGGCGAGGCCTCAACGCGGCGAGTGGCTATGAAGATGGCGATACCGCTGATGAGCAGCACAAGCATCAGCCCCACAGGCCGGGCCACCCTCGTGGCCACTTCCCATTTCCAGGCGCTGGCGTCAATGTCCATGGCGAACACCGCGAGTACCTCGCCGGTTTGCGGATCGATCAGCGGCACGACACCGCTGATGTATTTGCCCCACTGGTCTGTGAAAGGTCCTTCGGTGCCGGCTTGCCGGGTGTCGAATACCTGTCGAAAGCCATCGGGCACATCGTCGTATATCATACCGGCCGGGGATTCTTCCTTGTCTCCAACAGGGCGGTCATCCACGAAGAAAAACACCGTGCCGTCAGCCTTGCGGCCCATGAGATAGACAAATCGGCATTGCTGGTCAACTGAACGAACGTCGCCAAACCGTTCCTTGAGCCGCAGATAGTAGGGGAGGTTAAGGTCCGCGTCCGTGCCCGAAAGCGCCCGGACGCTCTCGATATCCACCGCTTTCGCCACCAGCCGAGTCTGCTGAAGCAGGTCGCTACGCATCGCGCGGTCAGCTCGCACTGCCGTCCACCAGGCAAAGAGTGCACCAACTGCAAACAGCCCTGCTATCAGTGCTAGGTGGTATCGCTTCACACCTGACGAGTGTTTTTTATCCATGTTTGCTTCGATCATGAAGAGTCTCCGATGCGGCGGTCTTTTATCCTTGAATTGTGGAGAATTTATGATCGACTAAATAGTGTAATGATGTAGGGAAAAATAAAGATTTCTTTCCCAAGTGTTCCACTCAAAGTGAGGAAACAACCGGTCTTCAATGTTTTTTCGAATATCGACGCGTTGTTTTGACTCACCTGATCGATCTGTCCGACGGCCAAATTAATCTGGTTGATATCGTTAGCTTGTTGGTCGGTAGCATCGGTCACCGCAGTGATCAGATGCATAGTTTGGTCGATATTCGTCGTAATCTCCGTCATGATCCGGGTGATATTCTGACTGGCCGTGACGCCCTTGCCGGCGTCGTTTCGTTCGGTCGCCAGGGTTACACTGGCTACTCCCAGAACGTCGTCAACCTTGTTGGTTTCGTGGCATTCCAGACAGGATTCTACACACAGTACTGGAGTCACGTACCGCAGGGTATGCGCTTCCTTATCCCGGACCTTCTGGTTTTCGCCTGTGGACAAAGTTTTCCTGTCCATCTCGTCGATTGGTTCAACACCGGCCCGGATGCCGAATTCGGCGGCGACAGAGGGCGCTCGGACAGCTCGGACAGCTCGGAGTTCGGACATATTGTCAACGTTGGTCACATAGGCTTCCAACCCATCCATGTCACCGATCTCACCAAATGCGCTCATGGCGTGGGTATTGCTTTTGACTGCGAGTTTGGCAGCCTCATCGGTTTGGTTAGCTGCCATACGTTTGGTGGAAAGATTGTTGAAAACAACCGATGTTCCCAGTACCACGAATAGGCAGCCGGCAACCAGACTAATAATTCTTGTCCGTAGACTCATGATATCAACTTCCATTAGCGGTTTGGTTTGGGCACAACCCGCCCCACGGGTTATCCTTAAACCAGGCACTCATGTTGTCTTTATTTGGAGGTCGTAATGGAATCTTGAGACATTAGTTCCGGTTCCATCAATAGAGAATTGCGGGGTATCATTGTATTTATCAGGCAAAAACAACCTCGACAGGCCGGCGGCGAAACTGATTTGAGTACAATTACGCTGGAGGAGATTCAGTAAACTCGGGACTCACCCCTGCTCTCGAATGCGAGTCAGCAGATTCGTCCAGAACCGCCCGAATTGATGTTGCGTACATTGCGGCGTTAACGGGTTTCTTCAGGAAAGCTCGTAAGCCCATTTCGCTTGCAATTATCTCATTAACCTGCGTGCTGTAACCAGTACTTATAATGATGGGAATATCCGGCCGTATTTGCTTCAACTGTCTGGACAGTTCGAGACCGGTCATCTTCGGCATAGTCTGATCGGTGATAACCAAATCGACGGAAGCCGGATCAGTGCGGAAGATACCCAGAGCCTCAATCGGGTTTGTCACTAGGATCAAATGATAACCGAGCGAACCAAGTATTTGTTCGGCAAGTTCAACCAGTATCTCCTCATCGTCTACAAACAAGATTCTCTCACTGCCACCAATCATCAACGGTCCGTTCCGCAACGGCAACTTCGTCTCCGGCGTACTGGGGTATGTACACGCTGAATTTGGAACCGTACCCGAGCTCTGATTCCCCCGTTAGCTCGCCACCACCTTTAGTTGTGAAGTAGGGTTCGTAAATCCGATTCAATATAGAGGGGTCTATTCCCGGCCCATTGTCGGCGATGCAAAGACAAAGGTAGTCTCCTGCGGCCAGGGTTGGCGGCAACACCGCTGGGTCAACCACCAGTTCCAGCGAAATTTCCAACTTCCCTCCAGTCTCTCTCATAGCCTGGAACGCGTTGGTACATAAATTCATAACGATCTGGTGTAACTCGGTCCGATTCGCAAGCACGGTACCACTTTGCTGGT
>CAZHDS010000314.1:0-3174 GCA_964531495.1 uncultured Ignavibacteriales bacterium | reverse complement strand
ATCTGCTTCCCGCTGATCTGATCGGCACGATGATCTACAACCCTCAGAATGCCGAGTTTTCGGTCAAGAAAGGACCGGTTTTCACCAATATCGTACTGGCTGACGAAATCAACCGCGCCCCCGCCAAGGTTCAGTCGGCGCTACTGGAAGCGATGCAGGAACGACAGGTGACCATCGGTAACACATCCTATCCGCTGGAGGAGCCCTTCCTGGTTTTGGCCACCCAAAATCCGATTGAGCAGGAAGGGACCTATCCCTTGCCCGAGGCGCAACTAGATCGCTTTATGCTCATGCTCAAAGTCGGCTATCCCTCTCCGACCGAAGAGCGTATTATCATGGACCGTAACACCGGATCCGCCGTCCCGGATATGCAGGCGGTGGTAACGCCTCAAGAGATTCTCAATGCTCGTCAGGTTCTCAGGAGCATCTATGTCGATGAAAAGGTCAAAGAGTACATCGTCAATATCGTCTTCGCTACCCGCGAGCCGGAAAAGTATGGCTTGGGTGAGCTGAAAGATCTGATTGCGTTCGGTGGCTCGCCCCGGGCGACCATCTACCTCAATCTGGCGGCCAAGGCGAACGCCTTCCTCAAGGGACGTGGTTACATTACTCCGGAAGATGTAAAAGCAATCGGCCACGATGTCCTGCGGCACCGGGTGCTGGTCACCTACGAGGCCGAGGCGGAAGAGATCGATTCTGACGCCATCGTCAGCAAGGTATTTGATGCTGTAGAGGTTCCGTAAGTCAGTCGCTTATGCTGCCCAAGGAAATAATCAAAAAGATCCGCCGCATCGAGATTCACACCAAGCGGCTTGTCAACGATCTGTTCTCGGGTGAGTACCATTCCACCTTCAAGGGTCAGGGAATGGAATTCGAGGAGGTGCGTCAGTACGAGCCAGGCGATGATATTCGTCTGATCGACTGGAACGTCACCGCGCGCACAGGCTATCCCCATATTAAGAAGTTCAAGGAAGAACGCGAGCTTTCGGTGGTGCTGTTGGTCGATGCTTCGTCCTCCGGGCAGTTCGGTACTCGCGAGCGTTTCAAGAGCGAAGCGGCCGCCGAGCTTTGCGCCCTGTTGGCGTTCTCGGCTATCAAGAACAACGACAAGGTTGGGCTGATCATCTTCACCGATCGGATCGAGAAGTTTGTACCACCCCAGAAGGGGCGGGGGCATGTCCTGCGCCTCATTCGGGAGGTGCTCTACTTCACACCGGTTGGCACTAAGACTGACATAGGTTCCGCCCTGGAGTTTTTCAGCAAGGTAATCAAGCGCAAATCGGTCGTCTTCCTGGTTTCTGACTTCATGTCCTCCGGGTTTGAAAAACCGCTGCAAATCGCCAGCAACAAACATGACATTGTGGCGATGAAAATCACCGATCCGCGCGAAACCAAGTTTGCCAATGTCGGTTTGCTCGAACTGGAGGATGCCGAGACAGGGGAGATCTTCATGGTTGACACTTCTTCGCGCCAGTTCCGAAAGGAATTTGCGGCTCAGGCGGAGGAAGACATCACCCGCCTCAAGAAGGACTTCCAGCGAATCAATCTGGACTTCATCAACATCCAGACCGATCAATCGTATATCCTGCCGCTGATCAACTTCTTCAAGAACCGGGGCAAGAGGCACTAGCTATGAGCTTGGCATTTACGCGAATTGTGGCAGTCGGATTGACGGTTCTTTGTGTCATGGCTCTGACGGTATCATGTCTGGATTCCGGAGGCGATGTTACGACCGCAATCGAACGGCACAAACGTCTGGCTGGTGAGTTGCGCGACAACAAGCTGTTCAGCGCTGCCATTGGTGAGTATGAGAAGCTACTGGCTATCCGGAGCCTCGATTCGAAACAGCGCGCCAATGTCAACTACCTGATTGGCAAGATCTACTACGAGAATCTGGCTGATTATTCCCAGGCGGCAGCCTACTATATCAAGGCCCGGGCGATTGATCCGCAAGGATCATTCGTCAATGAGGCCTCCAAGAACCTCGTGGCCTGCCTTGAAAAATCCGGCCGGCTGGTCGATGCCAAACGCCAGCTGAGTGCCGCCGCCGACCTTGATACCGTGCCGCATCAAGCGGGCGATGTGGCGGTCGCTAAGATCGGGGGAACTTCAATATGGCTATCCGAAATTGAGGAGCAAATCCAACTGCTTCCTCCCGAGATGCAGGGCCAGTTTGCGACTCGAAGCGGCAAGATCGAGTTTGCGCACCAGTATATCGCCAGCGAACTGATTTATCGGGCCGCGATTCGCGAGGACTACGGCAGTGATCCGTCGATCGCCAAACAACAAAGATTACTGCACAAGCGCCTGTTAGTGGATAAGTATGTGGTCGACAAAGTCATGCCCCAGGTCTCGATTGACTCACTTGATGTGCGAAACTTCTATGAGGCCAACAAGGATGAGCGCTATCGCTCCCAGCCCTATGATTCTGTGAAGAGCCAGGTGTTCATGGATTATTCCAACGAGAAGGCCGAAGCCGCCTTTGCGAGTTACATCAACAGACTGGCGGCAACCGACAAAGTGGAATTTCTCGACCACAATATCAGGTAGGTTGGGCTGAGAAGAACTTGATGAATCGAATGACATTGACAACGAGTATCCTGCTGATTGTGGGCCTGCTTGCGATAACTGCGCCAGCCTTCGGGCAAGCTGCCACCGATACGGTGCGGTCTTTGCCCGGGATCGAAATCACGACCGCTGTTGATCGGGCGGATGTTCTTGTCGGCGATCTCATTACTTACACTCTGACTATCAGTTTTGACTCTACCTACGAGCTTGTGCCGCCCCCGCTGGGTGCCAACCTGGGTGCTTTTGATGTCAAGGACTACCTTGCGGACCAAGTCTCTACCCTCGAAGGCGGCCGCCTGCAAAGCGTCAGCGAATTCGTCTTGTCCACTTTCACGACCGGGGACTATATCATTCCGCCCATCCCGGTTCTGTTCAACGTTCCTGATGGCGGTCGCAAGGTGCTGCTCTCTGAGGGAGTGCCAATTGTGGTGAGCTCCCTTCTTGAGGAAGGGGCCGACTCGCTTGATATTCGGCCTCAGAAAGCGCTCTACGAGTTCCCGGTCGATTACACCCGCCACTACGTCTTCGGCGGCGCTGGGCTATTGCTGCTTCTGATTGTGGCCTATCTGATCTGGCGGAAACTGAGGCGCAAGGATGAAGCCGCCG
>CAZHDS010000313.1:0-3181 GCA_964531495.1 uncultured Ignavibacteriales bacterium | reverse complement strand
CGGAATCCCACTCGTTGACACATGCCGGCGAGTATCCTGATCTGCCTTTCCTACTCTCCCAGCGTACAGGATATACATCTTCGCGGCCACGAAACAGACTGCGGAAGAGATACAGTTTTGCTTCAGATGTGAATTCTGATCGGGATACGGTCTCGCCGTCAGATGATTGGATTTCAGTTCGGTCGTTGGATGGGATTTGAGGATCAGGAATTGCCTGCATTGAGGATGAACCAAGCTTGGCTTTTAGCCTGCTATTTTCTTGACGGAGGCGCTCACATTCCTCCATTGCCTCCTGTAATTTGATCTGAAGTTCATTATCTCGTTCGTTCTTCATTTGTACGCTTCATTTGTCTTCGACCACGGGCCTCCCGCCGGCCAGCTCTGCTGGAACGTCTCTTCATTTGCAGCTGCATAGAGCGGTTGCAATAGAAACGCTCGCAGCTCTTCAACTAGTTGTGGGTAAATGACAGTCGAATTCTCCAGACCACTGCGGCTCAAAAATGCTCTCCACTGTGTGACCTTATCTGGATCGTTGGCTGATTCATCATTCAAGACAATTGGTGGCTCTGTTGGAATCTTGGTTCCACGACGGTTGAACGTTGCTCCAATAGCCTGAACCAAAGTCGAACCGTCAAAAGAGAACGTCCTAGATAAGATGTGCAGATCGTAGAAGTCCTTCATGCGGCTGTTTACCATCCCGAACTGGACCATTGTTTCCAGCTTCTCAGCGACGACAGTTTCCTTAGGATAGGCACGGATTCGTGGAACAGGGAAATCCAGCAGACCAGGGTATTCGATCGGCACTGCATCAGGAGTCACCACGTCACCAAAACCAACATCTACCTGAACTCTGGCCCGGGCGTTTCCCAGTTTTGCTGTTAGTTTCATACGTTGTCCCGGGTACTCCTGGCCTTCGCGTATCTCAATTACCTCGATACTCTCAGGCTCATAGACCAAACCATCGTCCTCGACCTGAGCTTGGCAAACTTGTTGGAAAACTTGTTTCAAATATTGACCAGTGGCATCACCGAAACCGAGAAGATCAAGATCACGAGTTGGTCGATGTGACCGCCCTATCCACACTGCCATGAGCATCGCTCCTTTCAGAACAAACTTCTCTGCATGCGTAGAGCGAGTCAGGCGATATAACAGTCGTTCAACTGTGTATCTTGTCAGAATGAGATTGAAATCTTCATTCCTCTCTTTGCTCAAGTTCAGCAGACGCTGATGTACCGAAGCTCCGAGGTTCTTTGATGATTTCTTGCTCATACCAGTGACTCAAGATATGGCTTCATTACATTGGCTACCCGACAGATCTTAGCATATTCCCAAAGCTCGTCTATGGTTCCTTTTCGAGACTTATGGTAATCACGCAGCGCCTCAATAGCAACATCCAGCCCGATCTTGTGACGGTATTTGAAGCAGTCGGCCACTGTCTTGGCGGGATTGAACACCTTGACCGAGACACCTTCGACAATATGCTGTTCGATTCCTGCCGTGAGTGCTTGCCCGGAAAATCGTACGATTCGTATTGGGAGCATCGGTTCTTTTGGGCGACGAGACTTATGACTGATAGCCAGCCATATCTCGTGAGGGGATTGCGTGGTCAAACGATGAAACTGAAGTGCCGAAAGAAGACAGATTACTCCTGCGGGTACCCGTTTGCAGACTTCTGCTAGAGTTCGGTTTTCCGACGGGCTTGCGTCTTCAAGAACGTAAAGCCCTCGGCCCACCCTATTCAAGATTCCCTCATGATGCAGCAAATGGATATACTTGCGGGGGATACCGTGAGCATCCATATCTTTGGGTCTTATCACACCCGAGCGCCGGACGATTCGAATGATTTTGTCAATAGTCTTGTTGTTCATAACCTACTCTCGATATCATAACTTGTCGGCATATATTCATAACTACCGACATATTATACCACGGTAGTTAGTTCAGGACAACAGGATTATCGAGAATCAATATAGTATTCCCAAGGGCGATTATTAGTGATCAAGTTGTGGTGCTATTTGGCGTGGTTGAGGATAGTGGGTTACAAGAACATAGGTCTTGAGCTTCTGGGGTTGCTCACTCACAACTCGAAGAATGCAGGGATTTGACGTATTTTTGACATGAGTTCGTCAAAATAACTCAAAACACTTCAAAACAACTTAAACCAGTTTGAAAAAGAACTACCATCTAACTCGTTACTGGACCGACTGATAGCATCGTAAGCACCTGTATAGCAAGTCCTTGAGAAACCGTTACCGTAACGAGTTCGAGTCTCGTCAACCCCGCTTTGATTGAAATTCAGTCCCTTTGGCAAGTATGTCAAAGGGCTTTTTGTATGTGGGACAAAGACTTCCGCGATAGAATGTGCAGTTCGATAGTAGGGAATTCAGCAGCTTCCTCTGTTCCATTCGATCTTGACTCAAGAACATGCCATGGGCCGAGTTAGCGAGTTCGAGAATCTCGCTGCCGATCTGGAAGTAATTCATGTTTGCCGACTCGTGGGCCTTCATCTTGAGCCGGACATCGATTAGTTCATCCTCCCACACGGCAGACTTGCGCTGCCAGAAATCCTCAGAAATTCTGCCGCTCAATCTGTCCTCATATGCTCGGTCAAGGAGTGATTGCACATGACGGTATCGCCGCTGAAGTGATTCTATTGACGCGGTTTGGTAGTCGGCTTTATCCTTCTGACTCTCCAGTAGTGCCCGCTTGATGTCCTCTACCACAGTGTCGCCGATCTGAACCTGCTTGACCGCCTCGCCCAGCAACTCAACGAGCTTCTCCTCACGAACATAAACGTTGTCGCACGATCCCTTGAACTGTGTGCAGTGATAGTATACGTACTTGCCCTTCTTGATCTCCGGGGTCATAGCGCAACCACACTGGCCGCATTTCACCAGGCCAGCAAAGGCAAACCCCCTTTTGGTCTGCTTGGAGCGATTATCTCTCGTCAAAACAGCCTGGGCTTGATCATACAGTCTCTTGGTGATCAGCGGCTCATGGGACCCGAGGTATCGCTTATCCTTCCACACAAATTCGCCATAGTAGATTGGATTCATGAGAATCCGGTGAATCCCGGCTTTGTTGATGACCTGAGAGTTCCTGGAGAAAAGACCTGACTCCTTCGCCTGTGTCGCTTCAGACCAATCCGGACACGGAGTACTTGAAATTAAGACGTAGTTTG
>CAZHDS010000312.1:0-3200 GCA_964531495.1 uncultured Ignavibacteriales bacterium | reverse complement strand
CCAACTATGGCAAATGGAAATATCACGAAGTCCTCAAGCCGGGCGTCATGGTGCACGTCGGAGAGTCGGGCGACAAGCTCTTCACCGTCCGGGCCGCGTCAGGTCGTTTGATCAGTGTCCAGAAGATTCGCATGTATTGTGACCTGGCTGATAAGTACTGCGGTGGGTTCATCCGCTTCACCAGCCGCCACAATGTCGAATTCCTTATAACAGACCATAGCAACATCGAACCTCTGATCGCTGATCTCAAGAAGATGGGTCATCCGGTCGGTGGTATTGGCAACTCGATCACGAGTATCGTTCATACCCAGGGCTGGGTCCATTGCCATTCGGCGGCGACTGATGCTTCCGGTATCGTGAAGGCCACGATGGACGAGCTGATGGAGTACTTTGAGAACATGGTCCTCCCCGGTAAGATGCGCATCGCTCTGGCTTGTTGCCTGAATATGTGTGGTGCTGTGCACTGCTCTGACATCGCCATCCTGGGTGTCCATACCAAGATTCCGCGCATCAATCATGCGAACGTCAAGAAGATGTGCGAAATCCCGAGCGTCTCAGCTTCCTGCCCGACGGCGGCTATCCGTCCGAAGGAAGTCGATGGTAATCCGTCGGTCGAGATCATCGAGGATCGCTGCATGTACTGCGCCAACTGCTTCACTGTCTGCCCGGCCATGCCGATCGCGGATCCCGAAGCTGATGGTGTTTCCATCTGGGTCGGCGGCAAGGTCTCCAATGCTCGCTCCGAACCGAAATTCTCTAAGCTCGCGATTCCGTTCCTGCCCAACAATCCGCCGCGCTGGCCCGAAGTTACTTCGGCCGTCAAGAACTTAGTTGAGCTGTGGGCCGCCAACGCCAACAAGTATGAGCGTATGGGCGATTGGATCGAACGTATCGGTTGGCCGAAGTTCTTCAAGATGGCTGATATTGAGTTTACGAAGCAGCACATTGATGACTTCAAGCATGCCGGACTGACATACAAACGGTCAACGCATCTGACCTTCTAGAGAGGTTGTCAAAGTGGCTAAGACTGTTGAAGAAGTAGCGGAAGCCATGCTCGGCATGGTCACGGAAAGCCAGGGTATCAAGAAATTGAAGCCCGGCGATCTGATCAAGGCTATGATCGAAGCCTTTGGCGATGACGTCGACAAGAAGCTGTGCAAATCAGCCATCAAAGAGCTGGTCAATTCCGGTACGTGCGTCTACACGTACTACGGCGGCAGCTTCCTGGAGCTCCCTCATAAGGAGGGCGCCGCCAACGACTAGAGCCGGCGCTCTGGGATCGATCTTGTTGCCATGGGTGCAAGAATACCGCGAATAATTGTGGCCGGACTCTCCGGCGATTCGGGAAAAACGATAGCCAGCCTCAGCTTGTTGACCGCACTGCGGCAGCGGGGGCTGGCTGTCTCCGTGTTTAAGAAGGGTCCCGATTACATCGACGCTGCTTGGCTGTCGCAGACGGCCGGGTGCGCCTGCCGTAATCTTGACACCTTCATGGTTGATCCCCAGACTCTTATGGATTGTTTCTCTCAGCATGCCAGCCACTCCGACATAGCTGTCATTGAGGGCAATCGGGGACTTTTCGATGGCAAAGACATTCACGGTACCCATAGCACTGCCGCACTGGCCCGCTTAGTGTCTGCGCCGGTAGTGCTGGTGGTGAATGGCACCAAGAGTACGCGTACGCTGGCGGCTTTGGTGAAAGGTTGTATCGATTTTGATCCCGAGGTCAAGATCGGAGGAGTGATCCTCAACCGCGTTACCGGAAAGCGGCACCGCCAAGTTGCTACCGAGACTATCGAGCACTATTGTCAGGTGCCGGTGCTGGGTGTCATTCCAAAACTGGGCGGCAGTGAGGTCGCGATACCGGGACGGCATCTCGGCTTGGTGACACCGGCCGAGTTCGACCATCAACCAGCCCTGGATACTCTTCTGGCCGAGATCGCCAATCAGTATCTTGACATTGATGGCCTGCTGAAGGTCGCCAATGAAGCTGGGGAAATCGATCGACCAGCCACCGTTAGCCAGATCGACGTACCAAAGAAAGTATCCCTCGGGGTCTTCCGGGACTCCGTTTTTACGTTCTACTATCCGGAGAATCTTGAAGCTCTGGAGAAATCCGGAGCAACGCTGGTGCCTCTATCGTCACTTGAGACAGCGTCTCTCCCGAAGGGGCTTGACGGCCTTTACATCGGTGGTGGCTTTCCCGAGACCCAGGTTGAGCGTCTTACACAGAATCGTTCGTTGATGAATTCAGTCCGATTGGCATCGCAAAATGGGTTGCCAGTCTATGCCGAGTGCGGCGGATTGATGTACTTGTCGCGATCGGTCCGACAAGCTGGACAGGTCTTCCAAATGGCTGGTGTGTTTCCGGTCGATCTCGAGATGAACAAACGTCCGGTCGGGCATGGATACACCGAGCTTGTGATTGATGGCGATAACCCCTTCCTGCCGCTTGGTTCTACCATTCGTGGTCATGAATTTCATTATTCTGGTGTGACCGGCAAGATGGATACTACTACGTGCGCACAGGTAACGGTAGGTGTTGGTCTTGGCTCCGGCCGGGACGGTTTGCGGCGCGACAATACATTGGCACTCTATACTCATCTGCATGCCGATGGTGTCAGGGGATGGGCAGAAGGTTTTGTGAGTGCGGCTGGTCGGTACCGGTCCGAACGATCATCGTCGGCGTCCGGTGAGACGGATCCCGCTAGCGAGGAGTCCGACCCGGCGATGCGAACAACGTTGGCCACGAGGGTGGCTTGAAGACGGGGAATATGGTCTTGATCGAGTGAGTTCCGCGCCAAGAGAGAATCACGACAGATCGAAGACTCGGAATTGGATATGGAATTGACGCCTGGTTGAGCGGGCAGACAACACGATAATGAACTCAAAACGGCCACGCCACCTGGCGTTGCTCCAGAGAGAGCGGCGAAGAATAACCAGCGGCAGTGACGGAGACAGCGAGAAAGAGTCAGCATGGGTCTACTGAATAAGACAAAGAAGAAAAAGGCAGGTGGACTATCACGTGGAGGCGGAGTCTCCTCGCGGGAACAGTCGCCGCTCCGCCCGAAGGGCGTATCCAAGCCAGCGCCGTGCGGACTCGAGGGTTGTCCAAATCACAATCCGATTCGCAAGACGATGATGACTATCACCAAGGCGGACGTACTGGGACGCTCCCAGGACGAGATTTTCGAAGATGC
>CAZHDS010000311.1:0-3255 GCA_964531495.1 uncultured Ignavibacteriales bacterium | reverse complement strand
TACGTAGTGGTGATCCCAGCTTCCCCGCCTCGTGTCGTAGCCGTAGTAGTTGCAGTGTAAGCCAACATTCGACTCGCTACGCCGGAAACCCATTACGTAGGTCGTATGATTACCGAGTTCGTCAGCCCAGGAAGGTCCTCTACCAATACCGCCCTCGCTTTCGTCAGTGGAATAGGATTGGACATCAAACTGATTGTCATAGGCGCTGTAACCGACCAGATTGAAATCGTCCGCCGAGCCGTCAAGAGCGACCGTAGAGGCAAATCCATGTTTCATAAAAGGCGCATATTGATAACCACCGTTATCCAGACTATTGAAACTGCTCGTGTGCAGACTGTACACTATGTTCATGGGTGGAGAGTTGGCAGTTGATTTACTCAACTTCAGGAACAGGTAATCCTCAAAAGGATAGAAAACGCCGCTCATATAATCAGCCGGAATAGTATAGGCAAATTCCGTCCAGCTTCCTAAGGCAGCCTCGAAGACATAGACTTTCTGGTCTGTAGCCATAAAGGCATAGTCATTCGCACAGCCGTAACTGCGTTTGCCTTCCTGCCAGTTTTCGTACAAAATACTGCCGTCGTACGATACGGTATCCCATTGCTGGAGCTGGGCACTATAGGCAATCAGAAAGGTACTGGAGTAGCCGAAAACAACGTCTCCCTTAGTCTCGACATACGCAAAGTCCTGGGACTGACCGAGATCAAAGCGTTGCCACTCACCGACGCCGGCGTCAAAGATCAGAAAGTATTGAGAAGCATCTCTTGTATATCCGAGGCAGGCATCACCCCGATCATAGAGAGCCGTACCCGATCCAAATCCTGCCGGGTCATATTCCACCCATCGTCCGGTCTGCGCCGAGACCAAGGTCGGCAGGCAACAGAGCGTCGCGATCACGATCAGCCGTATCCCAATCCCATTAGTCATAACAGCTCTGACTCCTGCTTTAACCGTTGTGTCTGTTATAATATAGTCCATGGATGCCATTATTACAAGAAAAGGCACGGGGCTCTCCGGGGGCCGGACCGATGGGCTGCCACGACCGGAGCCGCACGTATTACGTTGCTATACATTAAGATAAGCTCATAAGGCGACCAATCCGCCCCGACAACGCTTTCTGGACGCCAAAATCAATACGCCTATGAACCGGTCGATAATGCTCACCGGCAAAACCTGCCTATGGGACAGCCTCAGGACTGTTCTGTGTCAAGACATAGTTTACAGTCTGTATCAGGACATCTGCCGCCCACAGAAACAAGGGCCAAGTAGGGCGAGTCCGTCTTCAAACTCGCCACAGGTCTTCTCTACAGACAATCCGGCAGGCCCAGACTCGGCCCGGTGATAAAGAGATAGTTGATCAGGATCGAAATGTCGCCGATCGTGATGTCCACGGCATGCGGATAACCCCCGCCCGACAGGTTGATGTCAGCTTCCGGGTAGCAGGCCAATGGTGTTCTGCTGATAAAGAGGTGATCAATGAGCGCCGATACGTCTCCGATCGTTGGTTCGTCGGTACCCAAGCCGTTTACGTCACCGACCCGGCCCACACAGCAATCACAACCGATTTCGGTGACTGCCACTTCGAGCACAAAGGGATTGTAATCAAGTCCATCCAACTGGAATTCGATCTCATATGTTCCAGGCTGAAGGGTTGGACCGGACCATGTCCACAGGCCGCTGAACGGGTCGACTGAGCCGTAGTTTCCGTTGTCGTACGGGGGGATTAGAGAGTAGTGAGGAAGCGGGGGTGGACAGCCATAACTGAATCCGCACAGTTGGTATGATGCTTCGTGGCAGTAACCAACTGATATGAAGCCAATGCCTTGTCCCTGGCACCAGTCCGGTGGCAGGTTCGGCCAAGTGTATATCTCAAAGCAACGCGGCTCATCGACGCCCAGCCCGTTGTCAAAGACAGGGTACTCGAGCAACTCTCCGTTGGCCCATACCCACGTATCGACCTCTGAGTTTCGGTTCACGCAAATTGTCTTGCCCACATCGGCAGCCGATGTCTCGAATTCGAGAGTAAGAGCGATATCGTTGTCCAACCCGCCGATATAGCCAACGAGATCTGGAAGTGAAATTGTCTGAAGGTGGTAAGCGGCTCGCGTATTAGGCCCACCGCTTCCAGGGGCGGGGTCCAGGCCAGAACTCCCGGTCAGTACCCAGCTTGATCCGTCGAAGTAGTAGTGCTTTGCAATTGACCCAAAGTCGCCGCGACTCGCCGCGGTGGCTAATAGAGGTCCCCTTGCTCCCTGCAGATAGCCCCAGTCGGCTCCGTCGGGAGAGTATATCTCGAACGCGTTTGAGCCAAACCAAAAGCCTGAAGGGGAGAGGTCAGTAAGGTCATAGCGAATCTCGATTTGGTGGGTCGAGCCATGGCACAGGTATTCATTGAAGGCATTTGTGATGTTGTCAACGACAACCAGGCCGGGGCCGGTGCTGGCGCCGGAACAAGCATCTCCAATGCCGTCTTGATCTGAGTCGGCTTGGTCCGGGTTAGAACGGTACGGACAATTATCGCACCAATCACCAAGACCGTCAAAGTCGGTATCGATTTGACCAATATTGTAGAACTCAGGACAATTGTCGCAGGCTGTTCCGTACCCATCTTCATCAGGGTCGGCCTGATCTGGATTAGGGGTCGTTCGGCAGTTGTCGGCATTGTCGCATACCAAGTCGCCGTCGGAGTCAATGCATCCCTCGCAGTCAGCACCCAGGGCACCGACCAATTGTCCGCAGGGACTGTTTTGCGCGGTACATGGCGAAACGATATTAATAGTGTATATGCCGTTGGCAGGCTCACAAAGCATCGGATTCAGAGAAAAATTATTGTTCGCACTAGCCTGATCCGCGATGTCCCCAATCCAGTCACCCGGGCTGTTACCGTACACGTCGCAGCAACTAAGCGACATCACACCGGCTCCTAGTTCGCGTTGCTCCACCGGCGAACCTGAGCCGCCCGAATTGGCATATAGGATGCAGGTGACGACTTGAATGATGGAATACATGTTGGCGTAGTACACTGACCCCTCTTCTTGAGCAGTGTTCGACACAAAAGTACAGTTTTCAATCACGGGATTGGATTCACGCTTGATGCCCGACGTCGCAAAGTCCCCGTTGAAATACAATGCTCCTCCCCATGTGGCATGGTTACTCAGGAATACACAGCTTCGGATTGTCGGCGAAAAACCGAAGCACTCAATGGCGCCACCCTGATTGCCGCCGTTCCCATTTTTCATCGTGAAGCCCTCGATG
>CAZHDS010000310.1:0-3277 GCA_964531495.1 uncultured Ignavibacteriales bacterium | reverse complement strand
AGCGCTGACACCTTTCAAGGATATGCCGCCGCACCTGATCGAAATCCTGCTCGCCTCGGAAGATCATGAGTTCTACGATCACTGGGGCATGAATATGCGCCGGTTGAGCGTTGTAGCAGCTACCAACGTGCTGAAGTGGCGAGCCGCAGCGGGGGCCTCCACCATCACCCAGCAACTGGCTCGAATGCTCTTCCTAACCCGCAATAAGACCTTCGAGCGCAAAGTCAAGGAAGCCCTGACCGCCATCAAACTGGAAAGGACATACTCCAAGGAAGAGATCCTGGAGATGTACCTAAACCAGTACTACTTCTCGCGGGGTGCCTACGGACCTGCCGCCGCCGCCCGTCTTTTCTTTTCCAAACAAGTCTCAGAGCTAAACACAAATGATTGTGCTATCTTGATCGGCATGCTGAAGGGCCCCAACGTCAACTCCCCTTTCAACAACCCAGACAAGGCGCTTCAGGCGCGCAATCGCGTCCTCTACTCATATTACTCGTGGGGCAAGATCCCCCGGGAATTGTATGATTCGCTCAAGAGCCAGCCCCTGGAAGTAAACCCGCCCAAGGAAGAAATAGGTACAGCACCATACTTCACGGAAACGGTCCGCCAATACTTGATGGAAAAGTATGGTGAAGAAGAGCTCTATTCGGGCGGTTTGCAGGTCCATACAACCCTCGATGCCGGACTCCAGGTCGTAGCCGAACAGGCCGTTAATCGAAAGGTCGATCAACTTCGCGAGCGCATCGACGGACGATACTCGGTCAATGACAAAGATTACGGGATGTTCATGCCCGACACCACCGATGAATACGGGGATTCGATCCGTGTTCTCCGCAAGGTCCAGGGCGCACTCGTATCGATCGACAACAGCAACGGCGGGGTGCTCGCGATGGTGGGCGGCAGGTCATTCGAAGAATCCAAGTTCAACCGCTCGGTCCAGTCCCTGCTGCAACCCGGATCAGCTTTCAAGCCGTTCGTATATACCGCCTGTATCGACAACGGCATCAGGACCACGGAGATCATTGACGACAACCCCATAGTGCTTGAGATTCCCGGTGCCAAAGAATGGCGACCACACAATTTCGATTACAAGTTCCGCGGCCCGATAACTCTTCGGGAGGGACTGCAGTACTCGCGCAACTTGATCGCGGTGAAACTCATCCTCAGGATTCATCCTGAGCAGGCGATTTTCTATGCTCGCCGGATGGGAATCACAACCCCACTGGCCCCGGTTCCATCGCTGGCGATCGGAGCAGGCGAGGTCCGCATGATCGAGTTGGTCAATGCCTTCTCCGTCTTCCCGAACAAGGGCATTCGCATCCCTTACCGACTCGTGGACCGCATCTATGATCGTTACAACCGCGTACTCGAGGACAACCGCGCCATTGTCAAGGAAGAAGTGCTCTCGAAGCAGACCGCCTACATCATGGTCAACCTGATGCAGTCTGTAGTCGACGGCGGTACCGGGCGAGGAGCGCGTTCGAGAGGTTTCAATGCTCCGGCTGGCGGCAAGACCGGCACTACGGACAATTTCTGCGACAACTGGTTTGTGGGTTACACTTCCCAGATTACGACTGGGTGCTGGATTGGTTTTGACACCAAATTGTCTCTGGGCCGCAACCAGGATGGGGCGAAGAACGGCGTGCCTATCTGGACCGAGTTCATGATCGCAGCCCACGATTCACTGCCAATGGAGGGTTTTGAAGAACCCGATGGCATCGTGCACCTGGATGTCTGCCTCGAGTCAGGACAAATCGCCACCGACCGATGTTTGCAGGTGCGCAATGAAGTCTTCTCCGACGACAATCAGCCAACCGCGACTTGTCACTTGCATCCTTCGGCCGGCCTTCATATGGGGGATGACCTTAACAACGATCGGTACGACGATACATCCTCCACCCCGCGACATTTCTGATCAAGTGAACCAATCTATGATGGTGCCGGAGGTCGGACTCGAACCGACACGGTCCTTACGGGCCAAGGGATTTTAAGTCCCTGGTGTCTACCATTCCACCACTCCGGCAATCTGGGTAAGCATAGCGGGTCCGAACTCGGCGCGCAAGATCAACTTTCGTCCTTGGGACCATTGCGGGACCATCCAGAATTCGCAGCTAGTTCATCGCCTCGTGCTGGAACGACTGACTCACGATGGCCGCGCTGTCTTCAGACAATCCCTATTTGATCAGCACCATCTTCTTCGTTTCAATAGAGTTCTCCGTCTCAAGCCGGTAGTAGTAAACACCGCTGGCGACGCTTGAGCCATCCCACATCACGGAGTTGAGGCCTGGGCTGAGATTCTCGTTTACCAGGACTGCCACTCTTTGGCCAGAAACGTTGATTACGTCAAGCCGCACGTGACTGCCTCGAGGTAGATCGAACGATATCTTGGTTATCGGATTGAACGGGTTAGGGAAGTTCTGGGCAAGTACACTGCGACTCGGCAGCTCAGACTTGGAATCGTCGTCTACAGAGATGGCGAAATCGGCCATGAAGTCTTGCCATCTGTGTTCACCCGGCTCGCCAACCTCTACCAAGTCCTCAGGACCCTCCTGCCCCTCGTCGTATATGGGCATAAGCCAGCTGCATAAGACATCATATGGCAGGTTGTGGCCATCGGCCATGAATATCAGCCAGTCTCCTGGGGAGAATCCCTCCTGAGAAGCGGTAAGCGGATCATCCACAGGAATCATGATTTCATAGTAGTGCATCCAGATTATCTCTCCCTCGACCTCAACCGAGACCAAGTCCAATGTGACCGAGTCCGACTGCCAGTCATCAACATTGTGGTACCAGAGATAACTTGGTTGATAGTCGACGAGATTCGTGATATACCCCTCCATGTGGAAATACTCGGCGGCCAGCGGACTTTTTGGGGAAAACAACGTGACCAGCATCAGGACGGAAATGGCGAGTATGCTATGGTAGTATCGCATGGTTCCTCCGAGGGTAGGCAGCAGGCAAGAATGAACCCGGTTTGGCGAGTTCCTGAACACGTTGGCAATATAGGGACAAGCGCCCATCTTCGCAAGCCAACAGTTGCCTGCCCCGGGCGGGATTGCGCCTCAAGACCTCCCTTATCGTCAGTTGGTGTCGACATCCAATTGGATGAGCTGAAGCACAGAATCCAGGACGGGATCTTGTCCATCAAAGAATTCTTCGGACGAGAGGCCTATCAGTGTGTCCATCTCGAAAGACGGGAGTGTGTCGGGCCATAGTTCGAAGTATCTCGTGCTGTAGCTCGCTTCGACACCGGAATTCGGCAGGCGGAACCGGCGCA
>CAZHDS010000309.1:0-3279 GCA_964531495.1 uncultured Ignavibacteriales bacterium | reverse complement strand
TCAGTTCACAAGACCGGGCCGTCACGTATCACGGCCACACGGGTGACCGCCAGGTTCTGCCAGAGCCGTGGGCAAGCTGGTACAACGATGTGCTCCGGAAGTACCGGTACTGAGACTACTATTGATATGGCTCGGGATCCTTGTGACCAGGACATCGAGTGAGATCAGAAGTAAGGACCGCAGAGGGCTGGCCCGGCTAGATCAATGAGCGCACTCTAGCGAGTCATCCTTGCGAAGGCAAGGACCCAGACAACTCAAACCGCAGAATGCTCGTAGATAGCAAGAAGCTCTTGATCGAAGAGTCTCCGCCTTCGATGTTTGGTACTGAAATCCACAATGACTGGGTTCCTGCCTCCGCAGGAATGACTGACAAACAGGGGCTAACCCTGTCCTCCCCAAACAGCAGCCTGTTCACCAGCCTTGACTTCCCAGTTTCCTTGATTTACCTTGTTTTGCGGACGGAGGCAGCCACCCGTGCAGGTGTGGTTGATTTTGCCGATATTAAACTATAGCAGGCGGTTAGCGAGGTTTTAGTGCCAGCGTTTTCAGAATTGAAGAGAACTCATACTTGCGGCGAGCTGAAACAAGCCGACGTAGGCCAAAAAGTCCGTTTGAATGGATGGGTCAATAGCTACCGCAATCTGGGTGGCTTGTTTTTCATAGATCTCCGGGACAGGTACGGCTTGACTCAAGTGGTTCTTAATCCTGAGCAACTTGACAAGGCGATTTTGGACGAAGCCAACCGAGCCCGCCACGAATTTGTCGTGGCTGTCGAGGGGACCGTCAGTCTACGCCCCGATGGTACGGTCAACAAATCGATGCCCACAGGTGAGATCGAAGTGGTCGTGGAGTCGTTCCATACTCTGGCCGAGTCGAAGACACCTCCCTTTGCGATAGAGGACGAATGCAATGCCCGCGAGGAATTGCGTCTGGAGTACCGCTATCTTGATCTCAGGCGGGGACCATTGCAGCGCCGGATTCGACTGCGCCACGAAGTCACTATCGCCATCCGAGAATTTCTGAATGGCCAGGATTTCCTGGAAATCGAGACGCCGCTTCTGATTCGTTCGACGCCCGAGGGTGCGCGCGATTACGTCGTGCCCAGCCGGGTGCACAACGGAAAATTCTTCGCTTTGCCACAGTCACCCCAATTGCTGAAGCAGATTCTGATGGTCTCCGGCTTTGATCGTTACTACCAATTGGCCCGGTGTTTACGCGATGAAGATCTGCGCTCTGACCGTCAACCGGAGCATACTCAGGTTGACATGGAGATGTCGTTCGTCACTCCCGACGATGTTTTCAAAGTCGCCGAGGGCATGATGGCTCATGCTTTCAAGAAAGTCCTTGGGGTCGATCTGGAAACACCGTTTCCGCGGTATTCCTTTACAGAAGTTATGAATCGCTGGGGAATAGATAAGCCGGATCTGCGGTTCGGGATGGAAATTGTCGATCTCTCGCAGGCTGTCGCCGGGTGTGATTTCAAGGTCTTCGCCGACAAT
Organism: uncultured Ignavibacteriales bacterium; assembly: GCA_964531495.1. GTDB lineage: Bacteria > Zixibacteria > MSB-5A5 > GN15 > FEB-12 > DAOSXA01. The sequence continues at coordinate 1,780 of CAZHDS010000309.1, read as the reverse complement.
GTTGCTTCCGGGGGAGTAGTTAAGGGCATCGTTCTCAAGGGCGGCGCCGACTACTCGCGCAAGAAGATCGACGAACTCACGGCGAAGGCCAAGGAGTTCGGGGCCGGGGGATTGGCCTACATTCTTCGCAAGCCAGACGGTGATAAGTCACCCATCCTGAAGTTTGTCGGTGAAAGTGTCAAAGACAAAATGTGTGAGGTGGCCGGAGCCGGAGCGGGCGACGCTCTCTGGTTAGTGTCGGATGCCTCAATGAAGACCGAAGAGATACTCGGGCAGCTGCGACTGCATCTTGGCCGCGCCCACGATCTGGCTGACAAGAGTTTGTGGCGATTCCTCTGGGTGACTGATTTCCCGATGTTCGAATATGTCGCTGATCGCAACGGACTGCAGGCGATGCACAATATTGTCTCGCACCCTCTTGAGAGGGACATGGGTCTCATCGCGGACGGATTCCAAAGTGATCTTGAACTATCAGATGCCAATCATCCTTGGCGAAAAGCCCGGGCGGACCAGTATGATCTGGTCCTCAACGGCACCGAGATCGCCTCGGGTGGCGTTCGGATAAATCGCCGCGAGCTGCAGGAGCAAATCCTGGAGATCCTCGGTATTGATCATGAACGGGCGGAGTTGATGTTTGGTTTCCTGTTGCGGGCGCTCGAATATGGTGCTCCCCCGCACGCTGGCTTAGCGCCCGGATTGGATCGCCTCGTTGCCCTCATGTCGGGCACTGACTCCATTCGCGAAGTGATCGCTTTCCCGAAAACGACGGCTGCGATCTCGCTCATGGATGGGGCTCCGTCAGAGATTGACCAGACTCAGCTGGATGAGTTGGGCCTCAGTATCACCCAAAAGGGCAAGTAGGACGGCCGTTTTATGACAATCGATGGTATGGCGACCAAGCAGCGCAATTTTTCGGTCGAGGGACTCGATCAGAGACTGATCTTTGGTCAAAACGACGTATTTCTGCGGCTGATCGAGGCTCAGTTCGACTGCCGGATCATTGCTCGCGGAGACAAGGTGCTCGTTGAAGGGATGCCATCTGATGTTGATCGAGTACTGCGGGTTTTGGGTGATCTGGTCGTACGGGTGAAGCAAGGTGACGTCATTTCCGAGCAATATGTCGGCTACGCGGTAGGTATGGTCAAGGACAATGACGAGGGGCCAGCCGGAAGTATATCGACCGAGGAACTGCTGACCAACTCGCTGAAAAAGGCGATCAAGCCGAAAACTGTCGGCCAAACTAAGTACGTCGAGGCGGTTGATCGCAACGATATCGTTTTTGTCATTGGTCCTGCCGGAACGGGCAAGACCTACCTTGCGGTGGCCATGGCCGTCGCGGAACTCAAAGCTAAACGGGTGAATCGAATCGTATTTACCCGACCCGCGGTGGAGGCCGGAGAATCACTCGGTTTTCTTCCGGGCGATATTCGGGCCAAAGTCGATCCCTATCTTAGACCGGTTTACGATGCCCTCTACGACATGCTCCAGCCGGACAAGATTCGCCGCTTGCTGGAAGTCGGTGTAATTGAGATCGCCCCCCTGGCCTTTATGCGTGGACGAACACTCAATGAGGCTTTTGTTGTTCTCGATGAAGCCCAGAATACGACCAACGCCCAGATGAAAATGTTCTTGACGCGTATTGGGGAAAAATCAAAAGCGGTCATCACCGGTGATGTTACGCAAATCGATATCGATCGTCCTGATTCGTCGGGGTTGGTTCAGGTGCCCAGGATCCTGGGCAAAGTGAATGGCATTGAGTTCGTTCATCTTACCCATCGGG
>CAZHDS010000308.1:0-3279 GCA_964531495.1 uncultured Ignavibacteriales bacterium | reverse complement strand
GTCGTGTCGTTTGAGCGCGCAAGTGATTTGGCGACCCTGGCGTTCATAGCCAGCATCTACAAATGCCTTGCGGAGTTTGACAAGAAACGCCGGACTATCCGAGTAACACAGATCACGAAGACCTTCGGCGCGTGCAATGCCGTCAATGTGCGGTAAGGCCTCGATGTCCTCAAACAAAGCTCCGCTGAGCTTAGTCTCCTTGCCTGGAATGAGTTCTCCGCTTGCCTTCAGAACAAGCGCGCAGAGGTTGGCATATCTGAGATCGGTCATGAAGAATGAGGCATTGCGAAGATCAGTTTCTGAGAATGAGGCATCAACAAGGATCGTTCTGAAAAGGTTGGACCTGCTCAGGTTGACATTGCTAAACCAAGTTCCAGTGAGGTCAGCCTGCCCCAGATCGACACCCCGGAGGTCAGCATTGCTAATCATGGCCCCGCGAATGGTGGCTCCACAGAGGTTCAACCGCTCTCCTTGCAGCGAGTCCGCGACCCACATCTCGTGTAGCTTGAGCAGGCTATCAAGTTCCGCAAGGCTCCGCCTGACGGTATCCGGGTCGTCTCCCATGCGCCAGTACCAAGAAGTGTCCCCCACAGCATGCAGGTCAATCGCTGTAGCTATCAGGGGTGCGCCGATCAGTATTATGACAATGATCAGGGTTCTCATGTAGACAAGAACGACGCAGGAGTCATCGCACGCAAGATAGAATTCCCTCCGGTGCCCCACAGCTAACCCCATCACATGGGTGCGGTGGGATCCGGTGATTGCCAAGCCCCTCGCTATAGAGCTGTTCTGCCCCCCCCCGCCCCTTTATTGTTGACTGATCGTGGCTGCAGAAATATCATACTGTTTCGAAGTTCGGTGACCGTCATCGACCTGAGAAAAGATGATTGAATACACACCTCCGTCCCGGCAGGGGTTGCGAAACGACGATAATCCAGCGCCATCCGTGGTGCCTATTGAGACCACATTTGGCCATCAGGAGCGAACACAGCCTTGAATCCATCAGACAAATACAGCGCAGCGCTGACAACAGCTGCCCAGGGAATCGAAGAGTATCTGAAAGCCGCCCAACAGGCAGGCGATATTGATCAGCAACTGTTTGAGGCGGCCTCGGCTCGCACCGTGCCGCATCTTACCGAGTGGCTGAACTTCCCGGCGATTGCGGGCATCTCGCCCCGCTTCAAAGATGGCATCGTGGATGCGATCAACGCTGGAAAGTGGCGAGAGATCATCAACGCCTTCCGCCAGGAAGTGCGTTTTGGTACTGGTGGCATCAGGGGCATGATGGCCTCGGATCGTGAATCGATTGTACGCCTGCAGAAAGAAGGGATCGACGCGGCAATTCTGAAGGGCCCCAATACTCTCAATGATATAGTCCTGAGCTTCACGACAGCGGGCGTGGCCAAGTACGGCACCGATCAGTCGCCGCGCCTCAACAAGGTGGTGGTCGGGTATGACAGTCGCGTACGTGGTTTTGATTTTGGGCGGCTGGTGGCGGAGATTTTTCTGGCCTATGGCTACACGGTCTACTTGTTCGACGCCCCCTGCCCGTATCCTGAAGTGACGTACGCTATTCCCCATCCGCTGGTGAAGGCGGACATCGGCGTGTTAATTTCAGCCAGTCACAATGACTATCGCTATAACGGCTACAAGCTCTCCTGTGGCAACGGTTCGCAGTTTGATCCCCGGGAGCGCGACGATATGTATAACAACTATATCAAACACGCCACCGTGGAGGATATCAAGGTCTGCAAGCTGGCCGATGCTGAAGAGGGCCGGCTGTTTTTCTTGAGTGGCGAGACGCCGGTCAAGGGCTTTGATTATTTCGGCCGTGAAGATGCCAGAATCAACATGCATGATCCTCACCGCGAACATGTCGCCCGCTTCCTGCTAACCACCAACTTGCCCCAACAACAAAAGGCAGCCGGTGATGACGCTCTGGTGATCGGTTTCTGTCCGTTCCACGGAGCCGGTATTGTGGCGGTACCACGTCTCCTGGAAGGCGTTGGTTTCCCGAAGGAAAACATCCTGCCCGTTAATGGCAATGCCAAAGGGCGCGGTCTGTTCGAGTTGAACGGCCTCTTCCCGGCCTTCTGCAGCGAAGCTGGTCGCGAGGAGCAACCTGACCCGGGCGACCCGCGATCAGCGGCCACAGCCGTGGCGGCCTTCAAGGAGGACTATGGGGATGATCGTCATTTCGATATCCTGATCGGGACCGACCCCGATGCTGATCGATGTGGTATTGTGGTCAACATTCCGGAGAATCAGCGGCCAGTATACAACAACCAGGAGCACTATCTCCTGCCTGCCGATGACATGTGGTCGCTCTTGATGTGGTACCGGTTGCGCCTGAATTGTGGCAAAGACGGAAAGGTGCCCGACGCTGAGAAGAAATTCATCGTGCTCTCCCATACTACCAGCGACGCCATGACTCTTTTGGCCCGCCAGGCGGGTCTCGGCGTAATTCGGACCTGGGTTGGTTTTGCGGCTCTGGCTGCATCGACCCGCGACACTTGGGACGGCAAGGCAGCGCAGCTGAAGGATCTCATAGACGGTCGCGACAGCACGTATGTTGATCTCTGCCATCCTTTCGTGTGCGAGACATTTGAGATGGACAACGAACATCGTTCTATCAACGAAGGGGCGTTGGAGCAGAGCAACGGCTTCTCGATCCTGGGCGGACCGCCACCTGACAAACGTTCCCTTGGCGCTGGCGGGCATGTTCGTGACAAAGATGGTCTCTTAGCCGCGCTGTTAGTAGCGGAGATTGCAGCCTGGGCCAAAAAGCAAGGCACAACCATCATCGAGTTGCTCGACAAGCATATCTATCTTGATCCTGACATTGGCCTGTTCGCGACCTTCTATGAGCCGGACCCGTTGATCGGTGAGTATCCTGGTATCGAGGGGGATCGCAAAAAGAAGGCGATCTTGAAGCGGGCGCTTGATTATCATGGCCAGGCCAACCACGGCAAGATGGAGCTGGCTGGCTATCCGGTCAAGTCGAGTGTGATCTACCGCACTGGCAAGTATGACGCTATTTATCCGCCCACGGCTGACTTCCAATTCCCGGACGAGGGCGTGCGCTTGTTCCTAGACGACGAGAAACTCCAGCACGTAACAATACGACCATCCGGCACCGGCAACTCGCTGCGTTTCCATATTCAGTTGCGCACGATTCCAACGGCCGAAGGTTTGGTCGCAGCCAAGGGTGAGATTCGAGCGAAAGGGCGGGCCATAATGGACGACCTCCGGGTCAAGCTGCAGGCCCCGCGCGAGTAA
>CAZHDS010000307.1:0-3300 GCA_964531495.1 uncultured Ignavibacteriales bacterium | reverse complement strand
GAGTCGCCCTTTGTGGCCGTCGTGGAACAAGTTCAGAACGCCGTTGTGAACGTTTCGGCTCGCTCTCGAGGTGAATCGGTGCCCTGGTGGGCCCAAAAAGGTAATTCGACGTCTAGCGGATCCGGGTTCTTCTTCCGCGAAGATGGATACATATTGACTAATAATCACGTGGTTGAAAACGCTGTCAAACTAACGGTCCGGACGTCATCGGGATACACCTACGACGCTACACTGGTTGGAGCCGACCCCCGGACCGACCTGGCCGTGCTGAAGGTCGAGCCGGAAGAACCGGTCACGATTATTCCCTTTGGCGATTCGGAAGACATTAAGGTCGGTGATTGGGCCTTGGCGATTGGCAATCCTTTTCCGGATCAGGGCCTTGACCGCACGGTCACAGTGGGTGTCATATCTGCTCTCGGACGGAGCAACCTGCATTTTGGACAAGAAACGCCCTCGTACCAGAGTTATATTCAAACCGATGCCTCCATCAACCCGGGCAACTCCGGTGGCCCGCTGTTGAATCTTCGAGGCGAGTGCGTAGGGATTAACTCGGCCATTTCATCCCCGACCGGCGGCTCCGTGGGTATCGGTTTCGCGATTCCCATAAACATGGCCCGGGCGATTGTGCCGGATCTGATTTCTATGGGCCGAGCCCAGACCGGCTGGCTCGGTGTGTGGTTTCACGAAGTTACGCAGCGGGAAGCCAAACGCTTTGGCTTGGATGCTGTGAAGGGCGTTGTAACCGATTCGGTCTTCTCTGACTCTCCGGCCCAACAGGCTGGTTTGCGCAAGGGTGATATCATCATCGGTTATGATGGTCAGGAGGTGGATAACGCCGGGCGACTATCGGTGCTTGTATCAACCACCCGTAGCGATGCCCCGATCCCGATTAGGATCCTCCGCGACAGCGAGGAACTGACCCTCAGAGCCCATGTAATCGACCGGGATGCCTTCTTGGCCTCCGTCAGCCCCAGCGAGGACAGCTTTGCCGATTCTGACGATGGGGCGGTCTGGTTGGGCATGGAGCTGATAACCTTTACTCAGCAAATAGCGCGGGCGGCCTCGGTGAAGTTCATCGATGGTATCTACGTTGGGCGGGTTTATTCCGGATCACCGGCTGACTATGCCTCGCTGACCCGGGGTACGATTATCCTGCAAGTGGGTGATGAGGCGGTGGGCTCGATAGAAGAACTGGAAGAGATCGTCGCCGCCTTTGGCTCAGGTCCGGGACGGATCCCCCTGATTGTTCAGGAACCGGATGGTACAATCGCTCGCAAGGTTATCAGGCGCCAGCGATAGTGAATAGGAACTCAATGGATTTTTGTTTTTGCGTCATAGGAAGCAGGCCGTCGTGGCGATGGCCCGCTATGTTGACCATTCAGGCTGGAAGGAGTTTGTCTTAGACTGTGGCTAAACAATCCCTAAAGTATCGCGATGAGGATCGTTCCTTAGACCTGTATCTCCGCGAAATCGGGGAAACCCCTCTCATCACCGCCGATGAAGAAGTGCGGCTGGCCAGGAAAATCAAGCAGGGTGACAAGTTGGCCCTGGAAAAGTTGACAAAGGCTAATCTGCGCTTCGTAGTCTCGGTGGCTAAACAGTATCAGAATCAGGGTCTATCCCTGGCTGATTTGATCAACGAAGGAAACATCGGTTTGATCAAAGCAGCCAAGCGTTTCGACGAGACTCGCGGGTTCAAGTTTATCAGTTACGCTGTCTGGTGGATTCGCCAGGCAATTTTGCAGGCCCTCGCCGAGCAGAGCCGGATCGTCCGGCTGCCGCTTAACCGGGTTGGCACGCTACACAAAATCGGAAAGATTTCCAGTCGTCTGGAACAGGGGCTGGGACGGTTACCGTCCGCCCAGGAAATTGCCGTCGAACTGGAACTTACCGAGAGTGAAGTAGCCGATACGCTGAAGATATCGAACTCGCATTTGTCACTCGATGCCCCCTTCTCGACTTCCGAAGACAACTCATTGATCGATGTTCTCGAAGATGAATTGCAGCCCTCGCCCGATGAATCACTGCTCAGCCAGTCTCTCCGGGTAGAGATTGAAAAAGCTCTGGATTCGTTAACGGCTCGCGAGGCCGAAGTGATCAATCTGTATTTCGGACTTAACTACGAGAAGGCCCTGACTCTGGAAGAGATCGGCGCCCGTTTCTCGCTCACACGCGAAAGAGTGCGTCAGATCAAAGAAAAGGCTATTCGCCGACTTCGACATGCCTCCCGCAGTCGCTCTCTGCGAGCCTACCTAAACTAGCAGACTAGTCCTCTGATCAGCCCAACCGCCCTTGCCAGCAAGGGCGGTTTTCTTTATCTTCTCATTTGCTGAGCTGACTGACCCTAATAATTGCGAGGCGTGCTTGGGATCTGAAAACCTCAAAGTCGTGTGCATTCTCCCCGCTTACAACGAGCAGGGCAAGATCGGCCGCGTGGTCGAGAAGGTCGCTGCCACCGGCGAGGTCGATCAAATCGTAGTTGTCGATGACTGTTCGTCCGATGGCACGTTTGAGGAGGCGACCGCGGCCGGGGCCCATGTGATTCGCCACAAGATCAATCAAGGGGTCGGAGCCGGTATTCGAGACGGACTCAAGTGGGGCCACCAGAATGGCTATGGCATCGGTGTCATCATGGCTGGCGATGACCAGCACGAGCCGAAAGAACTACCGTCGGTCCTGAATCCGCTCCGAAGGGGTGAAGCTGACTTCATCCAGGGTTCGCGACGGTTGAAGGGTGGTGGCACGGTGAATGGTCCCCTGTTTCGTGAGATCACTACCAGATTGTATTCGGCGGCGTTCACGATGTTGACGCTGAAGCGCGTCACCGATGGCACTAATGGCTTCCGGGCGTTCTTCCTTTCGCTTCTGGATGATGAGAATATCAACCTGGATCAGACCTGGCTCAATACGTATGAACTGGAGCCATACCTTCTCTGGAAGGTGGTCACATCAAGTCGCTATCGGATCAAGGAAGTGCCGATCACTATCTACTATCATGGCGAGAGCAAACAGTATACGAAGATGAAACCGTTTCGGGATTGGTGGCGGCTGGCCCGCCCGCTGATCTTTCTGAGACTCGGAATACGGAGTTAGATATATGTCTGAATTGAATCTGGGCGGCAAAAAAGTACTAGTCACCGGCGGCGCCGGTTTTGTCGGCTCCAACCTGGTGGAGCGGGCTGTGCGCGAAGGGGCCCGCGTGACGGTGCTTGATGATCTCTTCACTGGCACGCAGGACAATATCAGTCCTGGCACTGAGTACGAGTTTGTTGAGGGTTCCGTGACTGACGCCGACCTGGT
>CAZHDS010000306.1:0-3320 GCA_964531495.1 uncultured Ignavibacteriales bacterium | reverse complement strand
TGCTTGCGCAGGGTGATACCGGGCCGGATTATCTGGACATCATTTATCCTCCGTTTGGTGATGGAACTCTATGGAAGCCCGTGAATCATTCCGGCGGCGCGCTGGTGGTTTTGTTGTCGTCCAGTTATCTGGATGAATACCAGGATGGTGAGTTCGATAAATTCGTGATTTCTTCAGACCCGGCCGGAGAGGATGTTTTGCCTTCAGGAAACGGTGAAATTGTTCCAGACTATCACGGCAGGCCTGCAATCCGGTTCAGTCAGTTGGGTTCATATTACGGGCCTGACCCGGTTTACATGGTGCTGTTTTTGACAGATGGCACACGTCAGCCGTGGTATATTCCCGACCCGTCGGCACGAACGGAGTAAATACGAGCTAATCATTTTCTCGGAGAAAGGGCTTCCCATTCGGGAGCCCTTTCTTGTAATTATGTGCGAGGGTGGCTATGAGGATCATTTTTCCGGTTCTGGACGTTGACACCCAGTACACGGGCGCTATGACCATATCCAGTGTGCTGAAGGAGCACGGACATGAAGTGTTCGGGGTGAAGGCCTCGCTCGAGGCAGTCGCATCCTTCCTTTCCGACGGAAAGCCTACAGTTATAGCGTTTTCCACGCCGACATCATTCGTATTGCCGTATCTTGATCTGACTAGACAGATCAAGAAGAAATTTCCCGGCGTTTTCTGCATCTTTGGCGGGTGGCATCCGACATACGCGCCAGATTTGATCAATGAAAAAGAAGTGGATGCAGTCTGTATTGGTGAAGGTGAATGGGCCATGCTCGACTTGTGCACGCAGATGGACGAAGGGAAGGAACCGTCAGGAATCGGGAATGTCTGGATCAAGCAGAAAGACGGCACGATCGAAAGAAATGACAAGCGGCCGCTTATACAGGACCTGGACGTTTTGCCACTTCCTGACCGGAACTTTATGATTTCAGGTCAGCCTGAATACTATTACATCATAGCCTCGGTTGTTACCCAGCGGTCGTGTCCGTTTGCATGCTCTTTTTGCGTGAACAACGCTTTCAATCGGCTATACAAGGGTGAGAATCCGCACAAGCGACGTCGCTCGGTCGATCATGTTATTAAGGAATTGAAAGATATCAAAGCGAGGGGAAAGCTTGAATTTGTGAAGTTTGAAGACTCTATCTTCACGTTGCATCCGGAATGGATCAAGGAGTTCTCAGGAAAATACGCGCGGGAAATAGGCGTTCCATTTACGTGCTTTGTCAGGGCCGAAACTGCTACACTGGAAATGATGACAGATATCAAGCAGGCAGGCTGTGTGTCGGTTGCGATTGGTGTTGAGGTGGGCGACGAAACCGTTCGTCGCGAAGTATTCAATAAGAAGATCAGCGATGACCAGCTTCGAGACGCAGTGACAATTATCAAGAAAGTGGGTTTAAAGATAAGAGCCCACAATATTATAGGTATACCCGGCTTTGGCATCGAGACCGATCTGAGAACGCTTGCCTTGAACGCTGAATTGAAGCCTGATTACGCCGCATGCGGCTTCCTTCAGCCATACCCCGGCACAGAGATCTATGAGAAGTGTTTGAAAGAAGGGCTGATCTCGTCAGACCTGCGCGAGTATCTACATGCTATGCCTTCATCCTACATTGAGCCGGCTTTGCCGTTGCCGAATCGGCGAGCTACGCTCCAGGCGCGAAATCTTCAGCGGCTGTTTGCGTTAGCTGTGAATTTTCCGTGCCTGATCCCGTTGGTCAAGCGACTGATAAACTTGCCGCTCACCGGCCTTTATCGTCTCATCTATGGAGGGTGGAAGAGCTTCGCGTACTTCTTCAAGATATGGCCGGTGAGTACCAGACAGCTTCTGGTGTTGCTCAAGCGTGCCGGACGAATGGTCTCATGATCATCTGTTGGGGGCGCGTATGCCAGCGGCTTGGTGAAAGGATTCTATGGTGGTGGAATGCTGATTGATCGAAAACATTATGTTTTCGGGCTAAAGGCCCTGTTAAGTGTCGTTTTTGTCGTCATTATTGTGCGCGCGGTGGATCTTGAGGAGATGGCGTTACGGTTCAGGTCGCTTGACCTGAAGTATGTGATTGCTCTGTTGTTTCTGTCTTTTCTGGTGATCGTTGTCAGTTGCCTGAAATGGCAGATTTTGTTGAAGGTCAAAGGATTGTCTGTATCGATCCGATATCTGGTGTCCCTGTATCTTCTGGGTTACTTCTTTAACAATTTCCTGCCCAGCATGGTGGGGGGTGATTTGGCTCGAGGCTACTTTCTGGGAAAAAGATTGGGGAATCGTCGAGATGCCTACTTGTCGGTTTTTATTGAACGGCTCACAGGTCTACTGGCTTTAAGCATTATGGCAATTATAGTTGTGTTCGTTGATCATCCAGCCGTCAGGCAGGGCGGCTTGCGTTGGCCTTTGATCGCGACGGCTTGCGGTTCCATGATTGGTATTGCGATTGTCTTCTCGAGACGCCTGTTTCGTCTATGTCTCTCGGTTGTCCCTGCCAGATTTTCCGGGGCTCGCGGCAAAATGGACAAAATCCATAAAGCGTTGTGCGAGTTCAATGGGAGTAAGCGTGTGTTTGTTCAAGTAATGGGATTGTCACTGCTGTTCCATGTGCTGGCAGGAATAAATCTGTATTGCGCTTGCCTGGCGCTGAGGTATGAGGTGATGCTGTTGGATATGATTCTAGTGACGCCTCTGATCATCCTGGTATCCCTGATCCCGATTACGGTCAATGGTGTTGGCTTGTGGGAAGGCAGTTTTATTGTATTTTTTGCCTTGCTGGGTATTCCAGCACCTGTCGCCATATCGGCAGCCCTGCTGCTGAGAGCCAAGAACCTTCTTGTTTCCGCGTTGGGCGGGCTGGTATATTGGGGGGAAAGCAAGGGCGCAATGGTTGAGTTGAAAAAAAACGCGCAAGAAGAAGGCTTTGTTTAACAGATGGTGGCGGCAAAAAAGAAGCGAAAGGTTTGTTGTTAGATGAGTGCTGAACGCGAAGCAGTTGATATCAGAAAAGTGGCTGATGGATCATGTTCCGGGTTAAAAAAGTACGCAATGCTTGTTACGGGAAAGCCGTCATTAGCTGGTCTGATCCGCTATGAAATGGTTATGAAATGTTTTTCTGGAATATTCGGGGGATGCGGCATTTTTCTACGCAGGTTGTTCTACAGGTCTCTTCTGGGCGGAATGGGCTGTAATGTTGTGATTGGTCGACACGTGGTGATTCGCGGGCCGACAAGAATTGTTCTGGGAAATAATGTGCTCATTGACGACAACTGCGTTCTTGACGCGCGCGGTGAGAACTCGGAAATAAAGATTGGTGATGGTGTTGTTA
>CAZHDS010000305.1:0-3347 GCA_964531495.1 uncultured Ignavibacteriales bacterium | reverse complement strand
GTCGGGGTTATCTCTTGCCCGGCTATCCCGCTGATTTTGCCGTGCTTTCTGATGACATCACCAAGATCCCGGCTTCGAGTATCTATGATGTCAAAGTCCTCGCCACGGTGATAGACGGCAAAACGGTCTACACCCAAAGGGGCGTGGGGGTGTAGCGGGGCTTCGACCGGCCGATTACGATTGTTGACTTCTCAACTAGTGTCCCATTACTTTCCTACAGTGCGATTAAACTGGTTAGTAACTCGACAGGGGACCGCCGTGCCAACGGCCATGGCCGCTCTCGTGTCACGTAGGGTCGTCCCCGTATGTCACTATGGAGTAGGATAGGCATGGATACCAAGCAGCCGGGACCGCCGACGGAGGATAACCCGCCCGCTCCGCAGATCGATCAATTGAAGTCGGACATGCTCATGCAGCAGATTCGCGATAACCAGAATCTGTCGATGGCGGCTTTGGGCGGCGCTGCGGCGGCGTTAGCGGGCGCCGTGGTCTGGGCGACGGTTACCGTAGCCACCGATTGGCAGATCGGTTTCATGGCCGTTGGCATCGGGTTTCTGGTCGGCTGGGTAATCCGCCGGGCCGGGCGCGGGATCGACACCAGTTTTGGTATTGTTGGTGCTGTCATGTCACTGGTCGGATGCGTGCTCGGCAACTACCTGACTATTTGTGCTACGATTGCCAGCATGGAAGAAGTCGGGATCTTCGAGGTAGTATCGGCCATCGATCTTGCGACCGCTTTCGAGTTGATGGTTGATGCCTTCCACCCCATGGATGCACTGTTCTACGGCCTCGCGATCTACTACGGCTACAAGTACTCATTCCGGACCTTGACCGAAGAAGAGCTGAAATCGATCATGAAGCAGTAACTCCACAAGGCTGCAGGAAACCGGGAATCAGGAGAATACCATGGCATTGTGTAGATGCATTAAGCATCATTCACCACCAAAGAGCCCAAAGTACGTGGCTCATGCTTACCCTGTTGGGTATCCGGATACTGCAGTTATTTGCGGTAGGAAGGAATGCCACGAAGTTGCAGTTGTCTGGCTTGATGACACAGAACTAACGTGCTACCAGAGCGGCCAGAGGGTGTTTGGAGGGCCGAGCAACATGACCAAGATGAAAGTAGATGACCGCGGTGCGATTGGGATCGACCAACTTATAGGTCGTCAAGATGGAGGAGCGAGATGAAGCCAGGTGATCATGCTTGGATGACGGAAGACATGTTCCGAGAGATGGATCGAATCGTTAAACGCAACCAGGAGGCGATGAAGGCCGCATTGTCATCGACGCTTCTGAATTCGTCGTTTGCTAATCTGGCCGCCGCCAATGAGCGGACAATTGCCTTGCTTCAAGAATCGCTTGGCAAACAAACATGGTTGTCGAATGCGGATGGGATGCACAAGTCCTGGATTGATCAGTTTACAACCGTGATGCCACAGTTAGAGAAAATTCAGGCATCGGTTAGGATTGGCCTATCTTCCGTCACGAAAAACCTCGCAGTTTCAGGGGCTATAGCCCAAGCCCTTGAGTCGCAGAATTGGGGTAGTCTTGGACTGAAGGGCACGATCTTTGAGCAGCTTCAGATCGATGAGGCCATCTTCTCTGGATCTCTGAAGAGTTTCGTAGATTCCATTGCATTGCCGAGGGATTTCCTATGGCTTCCGCGTTCATCGGTGTCAGGGGCTTCTCGTGAAGTCTTCACATCATCGCATGCCATTGGTACCCTGTTCCCGTCCGTTATGGAGGAGGAGCCGTTTGGTCTGGTTGAGGAAGTGCAGTGTGCCCGGGAGGAGACAAGTGACTGTGAGGCCTTGATTGCAATGGTCAATCCTGATCTCGTGTCCATGTATCGAGGTGCATTTGACGCACTGGACGGCTCCTCATCTGACAGCGTAAGGCACGTGCTGGTTTCGCTTCGAGAGCTGTGGACTCATGTGCTGCACGAGCTAGCCCCGACAGATGACGTACTCAAGTGGATCCCCAGGGACGATAGCAAGCTTCTCCACGACGGTAGGCCAACTCGCAGGGCTCGGTCGCTCTATATTTGCCGTGATGTGGGACACGATAGCCTCAAGTGCTTTGTGAAGCGAGACACAGACGCAATTATAGCGCTGTTTGACGTGTTCCAGGAAGTCCACAAAGTGAAGTCAACGCTCACCCCCACTCAGCTAAAGGCTCTCGTACTCCGAGCACGATCATATATGACTTATATAATAACGCTCTGGACAGAGACCCGCTAGCACTCTTGGCGGACTTGTCTTAGAGCCGCCGCCCCGCCACGCATCAGTTTAAGTAGGGCGGATTTGTCTTCAAACCCGCCATTTTCACTTTGACTGACGGCACCTGTCAGCCCCACCCGTTACATTGTCTCCATGTCGAAGTTACTGCGTTTCTATCAGCCAGGGCAAGCCTGCTTCATAACCTCCGTTACTGTACACCGACAGCCGCTGCTTGTACGGCATGTGCAAATGTTAATTCGGGCAACGAGAAGGGCAGAAGGGAAATGCCCTTTCACCGTCGTGGCCTGGGTAGTTCTGCCTGATCACTTTCATTTGCTCCTTGACGTACCGAGCGGAGAAACGTCGGCCATAATGCGCCGGATCAAGCTCTCGTTTTCGGCCCAGTATAAGCAGAGGACAGGATTCGTTGGGCCCGTGTGGCAACACCGCTATTGGGACCACATCATTCGCTCGCCAGAAGACCTGAACCGGCATATTGACTATATCCATTACAATCCCGTGAAGCATGGCCTGGTTCGTTCTCCGAGTGATTATCGGTTGTCGTCATTCAAGATGTTTTGTCGGTTAGGACAGTACGATCTGGATTGGCGAGCGAGCGAGAGCAGCTTTGCTGATCAGTCGTTTGGCGAGTGACCGGTCCGGGAGCGAGGCGGGTCCGAAGACGGAGCCGCCCTACAAGACAGAACCATTTCACAGCCGCGGATTGTTTTGGTGACAAGGTAGGGCGGATCTGTCCTCAGACCCGCCGGCCAAAGAACATCAGAGTGAGTCGCGGAGACACACATAGCATCCGAATAAGTTTGACTTTGAGACCCACTAAAGCGTTAATTGTAGTATGCGAGTCTACAAAAGCACACTGTTGACGCTCGCGCTATTTCTATTGCTCAGCCCGATTATCTCCATAGCGCTGAAAGCGTCCGAAACAACTGACAACGCCGCCAACCGTGATACTCTGGTCGGCGAGCCCGTGACCATCATCGATGGCGAGGATAGTTCCGAGCCAGGTGACGATCGTGACAAGGAGGCCGAGAGGGAGCTTGCTCCCCCCCTGGTCTACACGATCATCATCGAAGGGGCTATCGGTACTGTCACCGATGATCGAATCGC
>CAZHDS010000304.1:0-3370 GCA_964531495.1 uncultured Ignavibacteriales bacterium | reverse complement strand
GTAGCATCTTCGGTTTCGCCCGAGCGGTGCGACACAACCGCCGTGAAACCAGCCTTCTGGGCCATCTGGATCGCATCCAACGTTTCCGTCAGCGTGCCGATCTGGTTGAGCTTGATCAATATCGAGTTGGCTGATTTTTCCTTTATGCCGCGAGCCAAACGTTTGGGATTGGTGACAAAAAGATCATCACCGACGATCTGAATCAAGCCACCGAGCTTCTCGGTCATCTTCTGCCAGCCGGACCAGTCGTCTTCGGCAAGGCCATCCTCGATTGAGATGATTGGATACTTCTCGATCAGGTCAGCGTAGAAGTCGATCATCTGATCCGATGAGAGCTTTTTGCCCTCGGCGGCCAGATTGTACTTCTTGGTCTTGACATCATAGAACTCGGTGGAAGCCGGATCCAACGCCAGCATGATGTCTTTGCCGGCGACGTAGCCAGAAGCTTGGATGCCTTCCATGATGACCTGGAGCGCCTCTTCGTTCGATTTCAGATCTGGGGCAAAGCCCCCTTCATCACCAACGGCTGTGTTGAGGCCTCTTTTCTTGAGCACCTTCTTGAGGTGACCGAAAACCTCAGCCCCCATTTGCAGTGCCTGGCGAATGTTTTTCGCCCCGACCGGCATGATCATGAATTCCTGCAGGTCGACATTGTTGTCGGCGTGTTTGCCACCATTGATGATGTTCATCATCGGGACCGGCAGCATCTTGCAGTTGCAGCCGCCGATATACTCGTACAGGAAACGACCGCGCGACTCGGCCGCCGCTTTGGCGGTCGCGAGCGAAACACCCAGAATAGCATTGGCACCAAACTTAGCCTTGTTGGGCGTACCATCCATGGCGATGAGATAGTTGTCCAGGGCTACCTGATCAAACGGGTCGACATCGTCACCGATCAGGGCTGGGGCGATCTTCTCCTGGACATTCTTGACCGCCTTTTCAACTCCCTTGCCGAAGAATTTCTTCTGAACACCGTCCCGTAGTTCCACTGCTTCATGGGCGCCGGTGGATGCGCCCGACGGTACAGCCGCCCGACCCAGGGTGCCATCGGACAGACAGACATCGACTTCGATTGTCGGTGTGCCACGGCTGTCAAGTATTTGCCGGGCGTGAATATAAGCGTAATCGGACATTAGGTGACCTCTGCGGTTTGATGGTTTTTTGTCCTGTCGGGAGATTAGGCAGGCAAGTGCCTTCAATCAAGAAAAAACCGGACGCACACGTAGGGCGTCTTTCGCCTTAGGATCGATTCGCACAGGTTGTTCTAGAATACACTGAGGGCTCTGCCGGTACTGAATTACGACGCGGCTTCCGCGCCCAACAGCAGAAAATTCACCAACAGCTGCTTGGCCAACGAGTGTGTTTCCGACACGTGTGCCAGGCATTCGACCTGAACGTCGCGCGAGGATTTGCCCACTTGCGGCAGTTCATTGGCGTATTCCCGCGTCCAATGAGTAGCCTGATTGAGATCGATTTCAAGATGAAACTGGACTCCGACCGCATTGCCCATGCGATACATTTGGTTGCGGCATGGCTGACCGGTGGCCAGGAGGCTGGCGCCCTCAGGAACGTCAAAAGTATCGCCGTGCCACTGAAAAACCGGGAAGCTTTCTGGGAATCCCTGGAGAACCGGATCGGCTTGTCCGGTCGCAGTGAGTTCCAGTTCGTAGCCGCCAATCTCCGGAGTTTCGCACCGATGAATATCCGCCGTCAGCACTCTGGCGAGCAACTGCGCGCCAAAACATATTCCGAGGCAAGGCGTGGCATTCTGGACAGCCTGGCTTAGTAGCCGGTACTCCTCTTGCAAGAAGGGGTGCTGGTCAATGTCGTTGGCCGAGGTCGGCGTGCCTCCAATTAGGATGGCATCGTAGCTACTGATGTCAGGAAATCCGTCCATGGTGTAGGCGCGGAAGATATCGATAGTATGGCCCAACGTCCTGGCGTGGGTCGCATAGACGCCTACGTGCTCAGATTCGCAATTTTGTAGTGCCAGCAGTTTCAAGCCTGTCTCCATCTTTCACGGACGCCTTTGAATGGCCTATTCAACTGAAATTTCTGGTTCAGGTTCCGCGATAGGTTTTGCGGTCATCCAACTTACTCAATGCTCCGGCCGATCGCAAGGTCAGTGACCAGCCTTAGCGGGCCAGTACGGCTTGTTATCTACGAACATTCGTGTATATTGGAGTGAGTGATGGCGCTGGTTTGAGGTGAGTCAGCGTTTGATACCACTGAGGACGATCATCGTTCTCGATCAGAGCTCCAACTCGGAGGACCGAATGAAATTGTCCCTTTCGACCATACTTTCTGTGACGATTTGCGTCCTAATAGCTCCCCCGACGCAAGCGAATGAGGCCATTGAGCTGGAATACAGCTTTGCACCGCCTGTTATTCGTTCCGTTGAGGTCGGTGAGCAGCAATTCGATCGCCTTACCATGGAAGGCTGTCCTACAGGTGGAGAAGTCGGCCATCCGGCCCTGCCTGGCAAGCCGCTCAGAGTTTTGCTGCCGTGCGGGATGGATTTGGAGTCAATCGAAGTCATCGCCGGGGGCAAGGTCTTGATAGGACGAGGTCTAAGGCTCGAACCAGTCGAAGAACCGTTTGCGATGTCCGCGCCGCCGGAGCAATGGTCCGATATTCGGGTAGACCGAGCGGCATACGCTCAAACCAGCGCCTTGCCTGTCGAAAAAACCACCGCGCCGATCCTGCAAACTTTCCACGGCTGCCGAGTCGCCTTGATAACGCTGTGTCCGGTTGAATACACCCCGGCAACCGGTGAGCTTTTCTATTTTCCGCAGATTAAGGTGGTTGTCAATGCGGCTGCGGCTGCGCCGAGTGCCTCCCTCAGGGGGTTGGCTGATGACGGCCTCGCGGTTGGGGCTCACGTCGACAATCCGGCGCAACTGACCAGCTATGCCTCCCGGATGTCGGGTCGCAGACGCGGCTACGACATGCTTATCATCACGCCGGCGTCCCTGGCGACCGCTTTCCAGCCCCTCAGAGACTATCATGATTCCACTGGTGTGGCGACCGAGATCCACACGCTGGAGCAAATCGGCGGCAGTGATCCGCACACGGTGCGAGATTATATCCGCTCTGAGTACATGTCTGGCGGCATTCGCTTTGTGCTGATTGGTGGCGATGATGACATCATCCCAGCTTTGGATCTCTATGTTTCGGTGACGGTTTCCGACGGCTCGCTCACCGAATACGCCATGCCGGGAGATTTCTATTTTGCCTGCTTGGATGGTACCTTCAACTACGACGGTGACGACCGCTATGGCGAACCGGGAGATGGCGAAGATGGTGGGGAGATTGATCTCCTGCCAGAGATTGCGCTGGGGCGTCTGTCAGTAAACACTGTCGCCGACGT
>CAZHDS010000303.1:0-3372 GCA_964531495.1 uncultured Ignavibacteriales bacterium | reverse complement strand
GGTGAAGCCATCGAAGTTCGGATTGTGGCTGAGTCTCCGGAAGGTATGGGATTCGGCGCGAATGCCGTCAAAACGGCCAATCAGGCGACTTTTGGTCCTGCGATCCACAGGCGTCAAGCGGTCCGCTGTTGGGTTGCTTTTCCCGTGGTGTTCGAGCTGGGCGAGCGTTGATTCGCTAGGGGAGTAGGCGCTCCGTAGTCAGAAACAGGGGGCGCTGTTCCTACCAGATGCCGAGGATGTCTTTGGCGCTGTCTGAGGCCATCTCTTTGGGATCCCACTGTGGTTCCCAGACGAGTTCGATCTCTACCCGCGTGACGCCTTTGACCTGCTGTGCAGCCATGTGCGACTGCTCCAGCAGCATATCGCCGTAGGGGCAAGCCGGCGTGGTGAGCGTCATTCTGATCTTGACCTTGCCATCGTCGGTGATATCTGCGCCGTAAACGAGCCCAAGATCGACGATCCCGATACGAATCTCCGGATCCTGAACCGCTCTCAGGGCATCAATAATCTGTTCTTCGGTGGGTGCTGGCATGGTCTGGTCCCTTAGATTTCGGTGGAGATTGTATCGCCGGAAGCATCTTTTCCAGACTGGTAGTTCTCCAGCCCCTGGATCAACGTCACCCAGGCGAGCAGAGCGCATTTGATTCGAACGGGGAATTTGCGAACGCCGGAAAGGGCGTCGAGATCTTCGAGGTCATCCGGTATTTCCACATCCTCGCCCTTCAGCATCCGGCGCACCAACTCGGCGATTCGTTTGGCATCTTCCACCGAGCGCCCCTTGATTATCTCGGCCAGCATCGAGCCGGAGGCTACCGATATGGCACAACCCTGGCAGCCGACGTGGATGTCGGTGACTTTGCCGTCCCCGACCGACACTTCCATCTGGAGATTGTCGCCACAGGAAGGATTAGCTCCGGTGGATCGGATATCGAACCGGGGGAGGGGATTCTTCCCGCGGGGAGCGCGAAAGTGATCCATGATGATCTCGCGATACATGTCGTCTAGCTGTTCACTCATAGCCCGAAGTATCTCCTCATTTCCTGTAAGGCATCGACCAGGGCATCAACATCGGCCTCGTCATTATAAACATAAAATGATGCGCGGGCAGTAGCTACTTTTCCCAAGACGCGCAACAGCGGCTGGGCGCAATGATGTCCGGCCCGAATCGCTATTCCGCGTGAGTCCAGGAAGGTACTGATATCGTGCGGATGCAAAGTATTGTCAGTGAATGAAACCGCTCCGCCTCTGTCAGCGGCTTCCTGCGGTCCCTGAATCTCAAGTCCCTCTACTTCGCTCATGCGTTTGATGGCGTAGGCCGTGAGTTCCTCCTCGTGCTGGCGGATCCGATCCATGCCCAGCTGCTCCAGGTAGCTCAAGGCGGCATCAAAAGCAGCCACGTTGGCGATATCAGGCGTACCAGCCTCGAACTTGTGGGGCAGTTCCGCCCAAGTGGCGTTGTCGAAGTAGACTTCGTCAATCATCTCGCCGCCGAAATTGAAGGGTGGCATAGCCTCCAGCAGCTCCCTCTTGCCATACAAGACGCCGACACCGGTCGGTCCGAGCATCTTGTGCGACGACAGGGCATAGAAATCAACATCCAAATCTTTGACATCGACTTTCAGATGCGGGGCGGACTGGGCACCATCGCCAAGTACCACGGCTCCATGTCGGTGGGCCTTGCTGATCAGATCGCCCAGCGGATTGATCGTGCCCAGGACATTGGACATGTGGGTAATGGCTAGGATCTTTGTGCGTGGCGTGATGATCTCGTCAATCTGGCCCAGGTCAAGGTGTCCGCAGAACGTAATCGGGATTCGCTTCAAGATAGCATTCTTGCGCTTGGCCAGCATCACCCACGGCACCAAATTGGCATGGTGCTCCATCTCGGTGATGACGATTTCGTCCCCTTCTTTGATATTGGTCTCACCCCACGTGTAGGCCACCAGGTTGATCGCCTCGGTAGTACCTCGCGTGAAGATGATCTCCTCGGGCTGCACACCACCCACAAAGTCGGCGACATGCTGGCGAGTCTTCTCGTAGGCGGCTGTTGCTTCTTCCGCCAGGTAGTGTAGGCCCCGGTGAATATTGGCGTTGCGCCGCCGGTAATAAGTGTCGATCGCATCGATCACCGACAGCGGCTTCTGAGAAGTGGCGGCGTTGTCGAGGTAGACCAGGCGATGACCATGTACTTGCAGGCCAAGGATCGGGAAGTCACGCTTGATCCGGGCGACATCCAGACGTCCGTCTCGTGACAGATCATTCAATGGCACCGCCGACATTTTCGATGTATTGGTCTGCATCAGGAGTGTGCTTTCATTTGTCAGTCCATCTTGACGAGGATGTCGTCACCCTCGATTTTCAGCTCGTACCGATCGATTCCCACCAACGCTGGTGGACCGGTGACGCTGCCATCGATCACGCTGAAGCGGCCACCATGACGGCAACATACGATCTCCTCACCATCCAGTTTACCGTCTCTGATCGGAGCGGAGTCATGGGAACATTCATCCGCCACGGCGAAAAAGCCGCCCTCGGTGTGACAGATTACGATGCTATCGAGACCGATCTCGAAGGAACGCATCTCACCCAAAGGGATATCGGTCGTCTTACCGACTTTGGTAAAGTCAGCCATCAGATTTCCTCCAACCTTTTCAATACGTAGCTGCGAACGCGGTCCTGCAAATCGCCTGGAAGCCGACTAAGGGTGGTGTTGACGTATCCGCCGATGATAATGCGTACCGCCTCGTCTTCCGCAATGCCCCGCGAGTTCAGATAGAATACGGCCATTGGATCGATCGGCCCGACGGTGGCACCATGGGAACACATCACGTCTTCGTTCAGGATTTCCAACTCCGGGATCGTCTCAGCCTTGGTGCCGGCGTTGAGCAACAAGTTGCGGTTTTCCTGATAGGCCTCACATGTCTTGGCGTCGTTCTCAATTCGGATCAAGCCGGTGTAAGCGCTTTCCGCACGGTCCTTAAGAACAACCTTATAGTCAATATCCGAATGAGTCATACCCGAAGCATGGTGGTGCAGCGTATGGTTGTCGAAATGCTGTCGGCCAGCACCAAAAATCAGACCGGAGATATTACTCTCGGCTCCTTCAGCGTTTAGGATGCCGCCGAAATTGCTTTTGGTTAGAAGCCCGCCAAAAGAGAGGGGCACCGTCAGCATAGTCGCATTGCAGCCAATCTGGGCGCGGTGGGTTAGGTAAGCATCTGTACCCCCGCCGTAACGTTGGAGCATCACGTACCGAACCCGACTGTCATCGTCGGCGAAAATCTCTACGGCGCTGTTGGAATAAGTCCGCTTGTCGCCGTGTTCAGTGCCACCACCCGCGTACTCATCGACGATGGCTACTTCGCTGTTCTT
>CAZHDS010000302.1:0-3411 GCA_964531495.1 uncultured Ignavibacteriales bacterium | reverse complement strand
GTGGCGGACAAAGTAGTCCAGAAATAGTTGTCTTATGTCGTTGGTCTTAATAGTCGTCTTCCTTGTTCTGGTCAATAAACAGGCGTTCAAAGGCAGCCCGCGCAGTAGCATGAGCAAATCCGCGCCGGGCCAGGTAATTATAGGCTTTGGTTCGGGCCCTTTCAAGTTCAAACTGCTCGAATAAGCTTCGGCGTTGCTGCAAAGCGGCTACCGCCAGCTCAACTTCGTCCGTTCCGGCCAGCAACATCCGCGCCGTTTCCTCCGCCAAAGATCGGTCCACGAGCTTGCGTTGCAGGCAGGCACTCAGATAGGCCTTCCCGCAGGGGCGCCGCCCTACGAGGGAGCGACCAATCATCTGGGCAAAGCGGGTGTCATCAAGCGCCCCTTGACGGCGGTATTTGCCAATGATCTCCTCCATGACCTCTCGGTCAAAGCCAGCTCGGCGCAGCTTGCGCTGCAGTTCGCCCTCGGAATGTTCTCGCATCGCCAATAGCCGCAAAGTCTTACGTTCGCAGGCCAGCAGCGCAGCTACCCGTCGCAAGGAAACGAGCTGTCGTTCATGAAGAACGACTCCCGGTTGAAGATTGGCGCGAGCGGCGAATTCCTTCGGCACTACCAATACAGACTCCTCACCACTGATGGTCAGGGCCATGCCACCATCAACCGGCTTCAGAGCCTCAACGCGGACGACTTGGTCGGTATCGCTGTGATTTTCTTGCATATCATCCCAAGAAAGCATGCTAAGTATCCGACAAACTACCTGTTTCGAAGTGATCTGGCAACATAGTTTCCAGGATGCCATGCGATCGGCAGAGCTGGGCGAAAATGATGGTGTTCACATTGTTCAAAAACGGCGGATGATAGTGATTTATGATGTTTTTTTGGTAGTTCAATATTGACTGCCACAGTTTGGCGTCGTATCCTGACGACTGGCGCGTACCCCCAGTGAGGCTGCGCTTAAGCTTCGCTGGGTTGATTAGCTCATAGTTATTGTGCTTTTAGATATAGCTTTGACATCATGATCTGTTCTCACGGGTGGTATCGCCAGCATGATATGATATCGACAAATCATTTTGATGGCATGGAGCTTTCATGGATCTTGATCTGCAAGGACGGATAGAGCGGTTCACGCTTCCCGAAATTCTGCAACTCATTGCTTCCTCACGCAAGTCAGGAACGCTGGGGATCCAGAAGGACGAATCGATCGTCATGGTCTATTTCAAGCAGGGGGAAATAATCTACGGTTATGGACCTCGTCAGACCTATCATCTGGGACAATTGCTGAAGGACCGGGGGGCCATAACTGCTGAGCAACTTGATGAAGCAATCAATGCTCAGGCGAAAACTGAAAACACCAAGCGCCTCGGCGAGATCATGGTGCAACGGCGGTTCATAGATCGGGCCGACCTTCTGGGGGTAGTACGCCAGCAAGTCGAAGAGCTTTTGTACTCGCTCTTATCGTGGGAAAGCGGCTCCTTCAAGTTCTATGAAGATCAGTTCCCGACCGAGGAAGAGATCACCGTGCAGCTTTCGGTCGAGAATGTCATCCTCGAAGGACTGCGACGCCTGGACGAAGCGAACATGGTTCGCGAGACTTTGCCTGATCTGGAAACGGTCTATACTATTTCCGCCTCGCAAAAAGGTCGGCCGCGCGACGTCGCCCTGAAAGCGGATGAGTGGAACATCATGGCTCTCGTTGATGGTCATCGTTCGCTGGCAGAAGTCTGCAAGCTGGCACCATGCCCTCGCGAGAAAGCCCTGCGTGATCTGGCTCATCTGAAATTGGCCGGCATCATCACGAAGACCGAACGAAAAGCGGGATCCGCCTCGCCGCATCTGGAGAAGATGATTGAGCGCCTGGCGGGAATGTTTGAAGATTATCTGGCCGCCAAGACGACATCCTCGTCGGCCCCTGCCAATCGCCTGAAAGAGCGTCGGATCGATATCCAGGCTCTCGAGGAGGCCGATTGAGCAACACCCGCACACTGAAATCGCTTGAGATAGTCCTCGAGTCATTCCTCGAGCGCGTGATCACCCTCAAGGAAGAACGTCTGAGTGTGCTGGACGACCTGAACTCGCTCGACGAACTCACCCGGTCCTCACGCGATGGCGATGATGTCTCGGATCAGGTCGCTGATTGGATCGCCCAGCGCAGACAGATGTCGGGCGGCGAAAAACTGCGCACCGGCGATGTCGCCCGAATCGACCAGATGCTAGGCGAGATCGGTCGCAAGATCAAGACTCGGAACCGATTGACCCCGGCTCAAGAAAAAGTAAGCGACATTATTACCAAATGGCGCACGGGCGGGGAAGGGCGGTCGAAGACGGTCCTGAAACACGGCCCAGAGGTGGCAAAGGAGGTCCAGCAGGACTCTATCTCTGTGTTTGCCAACACCTTAGGCCGGCTACAAGCCATTTTTGCCGACATGGCCGGTCAGCGCCCACACCTCCTGTCGGTACTCGACGATGCTCTCAAATCTGCTGAGCTGCAAAATAACAGAGAGGCCTTGCTTTTGTCTGCGCTACTGATATATTATCTCAAGCAAGGTGGCTATAAGGTCAGTCCTTATGTCAAGCGCCTGAAAGAGGCCGAACGTCTGGTGAAGGAGAAGAAATCTCATGCTTAGTCCTTCCGAAAAGGCCTACTGCCGGGCGCTTCTGGCGCTTAAGGATAAGGACTACCTATCCGCTCGTACTCTGTTCGACGAGGCTGCGCCTGGATTTAAGGATAGCCGAGAGTTTAACTTGATGCGAGAAGCAACCGCCTTGCTGATTGAAGTGAAGAAAGAAATAGGTGGTTTGCCTGACAGTGACAGGCTAGAAATTAAGGAAGTTTTCTCCAATGGCTAAGAAACAGTCATTTGCCGACAAGGCCAACAAGAAGGCGCACGCTCAGACCTGCCCGGTCTGTTCGACGGAGATCCAGTTCGTCAAGCACATGAAGGCAGTCAGAGCAGACACAGGTGCCTGGAAGATGCGACCGCAGAACATTGGTATCTGTAAGTGCAACGAAGCTGAGATTTACGGCTGAGTACTAACAGTACCACGGCACGCAAGTTCAAAACCCTCCCCACGGGAGGGTTTTTTCGTAGGGGGATGATTTTCTGCATGGGACATTATTCCTTGTGTATGCGGCGACTTCTGCGTAGCCTTTTGCAGGGCTGAGCAGCGACATCCACAAAACGTTTGAAGGAATTCCGATGAGGAAATCCACACAGTTGTTCGTAGTCACGATGACAATCACAATCCTAGTCGTGGTGTTGGCAATTGTATCATCGTTCCGTCGCGATACCGCCACCGAACTTCCGCAGTATGGGGGGACCATAGTACAATTCGGGACTGTAATGTCCTTGTTCGATGTGCGGTCTGGGCGAACTCAGAGCTATCCCTGGTTCCCCATGAAGGTGAATT
>CAZHDS010000301.1:0-3417 GCA_964531495.1 uncultured Ignavibacteriales bacterium | reverse complement strand
CCGGCTTGGGAACAGTTGTAAGATACACCCCTCCCTGCTCCAGCGCTCCCTTGCAGCGTGAAAACGAACTCTTGCCTACCGTGTCAAAAATAATGTCATAGGTCCTTCCGCTCTTGTTAAAATCTTCTTTCGTATAGTCAATGACTTTGTCCGTTCCCAAGGATTGCACCATTTCCAGATTTGCGGTACTGCAGACCGCTGTAACTTCCGCCCCAAAGTACTTGGCGAGCTGTACGGCAAAGGTGCCTACACTGCCGGAGGCCCCGTAGATGAGGACTTTCTGTCCGACCTGGATATCTGCTCTTATGAGAAAATGCAGCGCTGTCAGTCCTCCAACAGGAAGGGCGGCGGCCTCTTCATGCGTCATATTGGACGGCCTCATTGCGACCATCCCGCCTTCGGGCAGACATTTGTACTCGGCGGTCGCGCCCTGAAAGCTGGTTCCCCAGGAAATCCCAAATATTTCGTCCCCCGTCTTGAATCGCGTGACGTCTTTGCCTACTGATTCAATTACCCCAGCGAGTTCATTTCCGGGGATGTCCTTTCTTGGTTTTGTGAAACCATACATTATTCGCCCAGGCAACCGGAACCAGAGGGGCCATGTGACACTTCGAATCCTGACGTCCCCAAATGTCACTGTTGTCGCATAGACTCTGATCAGTAATTCGTTGTCCTCCGGAGCAGGCGCTTCTACCTCCTTGAGCTGAAGGACTTCCGGCGGCCCATATTTTGTGCATACAATGGCTTTCATGAGATTCGCTCTTGTTGGACCTTTAGGCCTTTGGATAGTAGCCATATACCGATCACTATTTCAAAAAGACCGCTCGGGGCCCAGAAGACGATCTGGTTCGCCGGCACAGTCGCGTACTCGGGCGCAACCATGAACATCAGCGCGTGAACGAAGATAAGCGCAAACGACAAAATGCCGAAGCCGGCCAATAGTCTGGGTATATACCTTGATCTGAAGAACAGATAGGAGAATACCATCATGTCCAGACCGAGAAACACCATGGGGATTGCATAGGCAGCAAAATGCGCGTTAAGGATTAGTGCGACCGGAACCTGCAGTTGCTCCGACGTAAATACCGTTACATATGCCCCGCTGTTCATGGCCTGCAGAGCAACAAAGGAGACAAGCACGATCGCGGCCGCGATGGCCGCTTCCACCGACTTCAGAACAAGCGCAAACAAAGCAAGATTCTTGTTTACCGGTCTAAGTACTATATAGAGAGCCGATCCCAATACAATCAAGCCTACAGCCATAATCAGTTCAACAGTAATTCCGACACGAAACTGGAGCTGATTGGCCATGATGTTGCTGGCCGTAGACATGACATTCTCTGCAACCATAAGTTTGGAGAGCACAACCGTCCAGTTGATCAACGGAACGATTAAGCTGAACAGAAACATGAAGCCTGCAACTCTCGCAGCCTTATGTTGTGATATATCGTCGATACTGGGTGTCATTTCTATTCCTTCCAATTCATCACGTCGCGTTCTCATGCGTCACAGTTATGACCACATTTCCTTTCTTGTGTCCCTTTTCGACATAGCGAAAGGCCTCGGCAGTCTGCTCCAACGGATAACACCTGTCTACGACGGGTCTCAACTTCCCTGTCTCAATGAGTTCTTTGAAGAACTCTAGATCTTCCAGTCTTTCCTTCGCTACGCCGCTCTTGACCTTCCGGCCACCAGTCAATGGAGTCCAGATCAACTGCGCAATCTCTGTAAGACCCATGACAACCGGAAGAAAGACCCCCTCTTCCTTCAGAGAGTGTTTGCAGCGCGAAAACGAAGTCTTGCCCACCGCATCAAGGATAAGATCGTAGGTCTCATCGCTCTTCGTGAAGTCATCTTTCGTGTAATCAATGACCTTATCGGCACCCAGCGATGTCACCATTTCTAAGTTGGTCGTACTGCAAACCCCATGAACTTCGGCACCAAAATGCTTAGCTAGCTGTACCGCATACGTGCCTATGCCTCCTGAAGCGCCATGTATGAGTATCTTCTGCCCTGGCTGGACATTTCCCAGATCTCTGATGAAGTACAGCGCCGTGCTCGCACCGAGAAAAACGGCGGCGGCTTCTTTCCATGACATGTTGTCCGGCTTTATAGTCAGCACCCCATCTTCGGGCATGGAGATGTATTCGGCATGTGCGCCGGCTGCGAGGCCACCAGCGCCAAAGACATCGTCACCCTCCTTGAACCGTTTCACATCCTTGCCAACCGCCTCGACTTCTCCTGCCATATCAAAACCCAGGATTCTCTCCCTTGGTTTGAAGACCCCGAACATCAGGCGCGCAGGGATGAAGAAGACTTTCGTGACAAACGTGAGATTCCGAACGTTGCAATCCGTGCTTGTTACCGATGACGTATGTACCTTTATAAGCACTTCATTGTCACCGGGAACCGGTTTGGCGACCTCTCTGAGTTGGAGTTCGTCCGGTGGCCCGTATTTCGTGTGCAAAATCGCTTTCATGAGTTGCCCCCTTGGCGACAGAAGTTCCTGAGACTACAGCCTATGATCTCTATTGTCATTTGTTGTCAGCGGGATTTGACCGCTACGGCATAGAACTCCACACCACGCTTCTCCGTCGACGTCATCAGTTCCTGGGCACTTGTCCATCCGGTCGCTTCGAGGAATGAACCGAGTTCTTCCAGCCTGATACTCCAGAGCCACGGTTCTCCGCTGGCCTTGAGAATCCACAGGACCAACCCCGTATGCCGACCTGCATCGGGCCGCCCATCCTCACCGGTAGGGATACAGCTGAAGGCAATCCGGCTTTCAGCACCCGTTATCACAGCACATTGAGTGAACAAGTCCTGGACCGCTTTCTCCGGTAGGTACATTACCAGGCCCTCTGCTACAATGACGGTTCGTGCATCTTTGTCCCAAGACTCATCAGTCTCGAGCACATCTACCAGTCTCCTTTCCCCCAGGTCCTCTGCAAGCAGATAGAGATTATCACGCAACCCCATCGCCTCTATTCCTTTTGCCTTGAGGCGCGCTGTCGCCGGATGGTCGATCTCGAAGAAGTCTACGTCAGAGAACTCCGGAGCCAAACGCCACCCGAGCGTGTCATAACCGGCTCCCAGAACAAGAATCTGGGTGGCACCCGCGGCAATCCCATCTCTTACCTGCTTCTCACAGAATGCCTTTCTGTGGGCGAACGCCTCGAACTGGCCCGGCATCATCCAGTCGAACGCCTCATAAACAGAAACCATTCTCGGCGAGAGGGACCACCGGACCCCAGTGGCGCTAACCGCACCGGAAGAAACGAGCAGTTCAGCCGTGCTGTCTACGAGCCCGGGAGGAAGAACTGTTTCCATTCCGGACTTTGCGCCCAAAGTAACTATGTTCAGGGCAACCTTACGTGCCGTCTTGCTTGGTTTATCTTTCTGCATGAGATCTCCTTA
>CAZHDS010000300.1:0-3434 GCA_964531495.1 uncultured Ignavibacteriales bacterium | reverse complement strand
TGGGGCGAGTTATCAAGAATCAGTTGCTCCGGTCCGGGACGAGTGTTGGTGCTAATTATCGGGCTGCGAAAAGAGCAAAATCTGCTGCGGACTTTATTAGTAAAATGGGAACCGTTGAAGAGGAGGCGGATGAATCGATGTACTGGATGGAGCTGATTATTGAGTAAGGTCTGATGAAGGAAGAGCTTGTGATGGATTTGTATGCAGAAGCTGCCGAGATTTTGGCGATGGTTGTAGCCTCGATTAAGACAGCGAGGAAAAGCCGATGATTTGCGTAAGGACATTCCTTGTTCCTGTTTCCGCCTTCCGCCTTCCGCGTTCCCCGTTCCGCGTTGGAGTGGTGGGGGAGAAGAGCAGGAATCGATGACCATGCAATCGCAAAACGCCAGACGGTCGGCGGCAATAAGGGTTCTTATTGTTGATGACTCGGCGATTGTTCGGCAGGTGTTTACCAGTGAACTCGGGAAGTTTCCGGACATAGAAGTTGTGGGGTCGGCGCCTGATCCATATGTAGCCCGGGACAAGATTGTGTTGCTGAAGCCTGATGTGCTGATTCTTGATGTTGAGATGCCGAGGATGGACGGGATAACGTTTCTTAAGAAGTTGATGGTTCACTATCCGTTGCCGGTTATTATTGTGTCTTCCCTGACTGCCGCGGGTGGCAGGCTGGCTCTTGAAGCCATAGATGCTGGTGCGCTGGATGTTATGTGTAAGCCCAACTCGTCTTTCTCTGTGGCTGACATGTCTGCGGCGCTTGCTGACAAGATCAGGGCAGTCTCTATGGCCAGGATGCGTGCTAAGAAGAACGTGGAGGCGAGAGCCAGTGCACCAGTGGTGCATACGGCGATGACTGACACGACGAATAAGATCATCGCAATCGGGGCATCTACTGGCGGTACGCAGGCTATTGAGGCGGTGCTTACGAGATTTCCGCGCAATGCGCCGGGAACCGTGATTGTGCAGCATATGCCGGCTGGTTTTACTGCATCATTCGCTGAGCGCTTGAACGGTTTGTGCGCAGTTGAGGTGCGAGAGGCGCGGGATAATGATTCGGTTATTCCGGGTGTAGCTCTCCTGGCACCTGGTAATTGTCACATGATACTCCGGCGCAGTGGTGCGAGGTATTATGTTCAGGTCAAAGATGGGCCGACGGTGTTCCATCAGCGGCCAAGTGTGGAGCTGCTCTTTAAGTCTGTGGCTAAGTATGCAGGTGCCAATGCAAATGGTGCCATTCTTACAGGGATGGGTAAGGATGGCGCGCAAGGACTACTTGATATGAAGAAGGCTGGTGCATACACCGTTGCTGAGCACGAGGCGTCCTGCATCGTTTATGGTATGCCGAAGGAAGCGGCTTTAATAGGTGCTGCCTGTAAGGTGGTTATGCTGGATAGAGTGGCAGAAGAATTGCTCAATCATGCGTGAGCATGATTATCATAGTGATTGTGTCTGGAGAATTGATGTGAGATTATTTGTCAGATTTGTCAATGAAAGGGGGAGTGAGTAATGACTGATATAGCAACCGCTAAGATTCTGGTTGTGGATGATTCGTCTACTATGCGTAGGATCTTGAAGAATACGCTCTCGCAATGCGGGTTTACTGATGTGGACGAGGCTGGTGACGGCGCAGAAGCGTTGGTTAAATGCGCTGAGAAGCAGTATGATTGCGTGCTAACCGACTGGAATATGCCGGAAGTGGATGGGCTCGAGCTAGCTACGCGACTGAGGGCAGATCCGAAATACGCAAAAACGCCTATCATGATGGTGACTACTGAAGGCGGGAAGAAGGATGTGATGGAGGCGTTGATCAAGGGGGTCAATGACTACATCGTAAAGCCGTTTACGCCAGATCTTGTTAAGGGCAAGATGATGAAGCTTCTAGGTCTTTAGCAGGTTCTATTTGTGGTGTAGAAACAGTGTAGCTGATAAAAAGTTAAATAGTGAAGGGTGAAGAATGAGCGAAACTCAGAATGGTGGGGAATTGTTGGATCGGATAATGCCGCGGTTTTGCGAAAGCCTCAAGCAGACCTTTGAGACAATGGTATTCATGCCGGTAGAGTGTGGCGAAGCCATGGCCAAAGGCGCCGACATGCCAGGGATTCATATTTCCGGGACAATAGGAATTACAGGTGATGGACTATGCGGGAGCTTGTCGCTCGCATTTCCTTCGGCATTGGTGGAATCCGCCTTCAGGTCGATGATGATGATGGGGGCTGACGATCCTGTTGATAGCAATGAGTTGAAGGATGCTGTGGGCGAACTGGCCAATATGGTTGCCGGTGGAGCAAAAGCGAAATTGCAGGACGACGGTATAAATTGCATGATAGGGCTTCCCTCTGTTGTTATTGGGGAATCTCATCACTTGGCCTTCTCGGGAGATGTGAAGGTTTGCGCGTTGCCTGTTAAGGTGGAGAAGGGCACTTTCTTCATGAGTCTGGGTGTTGCGTGAGGAGGGGTGAGAGGTCGAAGGGTCTAAGAGTCGAAAGGTCGAACGGTGGGATGGGAGAGGGGAATCCTTGAAAAGTGGGATGGGGATTAGATGCTTGACCCTGATCTCCTCTGTTTTACGTGTTACTTGGAGGAGCAAATCAACATGTTGAGTTATTCGAGGTGGGGTTCTTGGACCGGGACGTTTTCTTCACCCTTAATTCGCGGTTTATTCAGTCTTTGCTCTGGTTTAAATGCAGGTTGATTCGGCTTTATTCGGTCGGCGCGGTTTTGTCATGGATTGATCCGCCAGAATTTTGCTGCGACAGTTTTGGTGATGGATTTTCCGTCGAT
The DNA here is from genome assembly GCA_964531495.1 of uncultured Ignavibacteriales bacterium. GTDB lineage: Bacteria > Zixibacteria > MSB-5A5 > GN15 > FEB-12 > DAOSXA01. The sequence continues at coordinate 656 of CAZHDS010000300.1, read as the reverse complement.
TGTGTTGATGTTGCGGTAAGTGTTTCTGAGCATATTCGTATTGCTGTGACCCATCAGTTCTGCCGTCAGCGCGGCGTTCTGATGATGAGCGAGATGGTAGCTGGCAAAGGCGTGCCTGCCGGCATTGTAGGGCATTGCAACCTTTGCCTTCTCGCAAACTACCTTGCGCTTTCTGACCAGCGTGGTCTGGCTGCCGTAAGGCCAGATATTGCCTGATTCCTGCGCACATGGCTTGAGCCAACCGATAAGATTCTTCGACATCTCAACATTACGCCTGTGGCCCTGGACTTTGGCGACGTCTGTGCCGACAGTGATAAGTTTGTTTTCAAAGCTGACGTTTTCCCACTTCAGGCGATCCAGTTCTCTTGGCCTCAAGCCGGCGAAGAAGGATATTGCCAGGCGGGGAACTAGTGTTGACTCCTTGTCTACGGCTGCTTTCAGCAGCTTTTCAAGCTGTTTCGGCGTCAGAATTTCTGGTTCGCTGGTGATAATCTCTGGCTTTTCTATTCTGACGGTAGGATCGAACGAAACATATTGTCTTCTGATTGCAAAGTTGTAGAGAGCAGCAACATTGGCAAGGTAGTGTTTTCGATTAAGCCCTTGCCAGGCGTGGGAATCGAGCCAGTCGAGGATATGGCTTTCTGTGATCTCGTGCA
>CAZHDS010000299.1:0-3452 GCA_964531495.1 uncultured Ignavibacteriales bacterium | reverse complement strand
CTAGCCTGAGCTTCCTACTTATCTTCCTTCAGGAGTTGCGCGGTTCTCCCAAGGACATGTATCACTTGCAGATACGGCGGCCGGATTGTGCCCCGAGCATGTATACACTACAAGCGGGATCGGATGTGAATCAACGGTGTACGAGCTTGTGGATATCGAAGAGCTTGCACAGCTTCTCTTGCATTGGGGTGCGCTCGGAGAGCACGTACTCCATTCGTGGACGACCCTTCGATGGCGTGCCGCCTTGCTGAGCCGAGTAGAGGTTGATGATTTCTTTCACCTCGCTCAATTGCTTGAGAACAGATGGGATCGTCAACTTTATGCCGGCCTGGGCGACCTTGCGTTGAAGCAGTGAACACAAGGTCAGGGCGAGGACGCAGTAGAAGCAGTGCACCCGGAGCTTCTGATCAGTCCAGTGGAACTGGGGAGAGAAGCTAACCCAGTGGGGATCTTTCATCTGCTTGAATGCAGCTTCGACGTGAGATTGGGCCCGACTGCCAAGGATGACCTGTTCTGTGGACCACTCACGATTGTCTGTGCAGAGGATACGCTTGCCAAGACGAGTGCGCTGGAGTTCTCCAAGTGCTTTCAGATCAGTCCGGAACGTGAAATCAAGACCGCGCTTCGACTTCGTAATCTTGGTCTTGAGAATGTCGCGGATGTACTGGCCGGATGTGATGGCCGCGATCCGCTTTTGCAAGGATTCAGGAGTGTATCCCTTGCCTCGAGCGCCAGGTCGTTGGCTTCGGTGGAGCTTTACCCGCAGTTGACGAAGCGCCGTGCGTTTCTTACATAGCGACGAGGTGATCCCGGTCATTTGCCCCCGCAGCAGTTTTTCGCTTAGCGTAACGACTATCGCGCGATCCTGGCCCCAGATCTTCTTCTGCGAGCGATAGGCACGGGTCCCTTCAAGCCGAGGATCGGTAAAGGACTCGAACTTTCTCAACGGCACAGCAAGGAGGTCTTTGTGGTGGGTCAGCGTAAGTGAGGTGATGAAATGGTAGTCGCTCTTGTCGACCGTCTCCATGTTGTCGGCAGAGGTGTTGCCCCCATCGAAAACGAGCGTGATCTCTTTGCACTCTTCTGCGAATTGACGATAGCGAGCTACCAGGCCATCGGTGACGCTTCTGAACATGGCTGCGTCATTCTGGTTGCCGGGATACAAATGGGAGAAAAGGGGCACGTGAAAATCCATGCTGACCAGAAGGGCCAGCCCGAGGATACGCAGATCCTTCCTCTTGCTCTTTGCGTGACCCCGCTGAGCCAACTCGCATTCGGTCTGGGTGTCGATGTACGTATCGAAGTTCGTTGCATCGAACAGAAGCGTTCGCAGATCGATCTTGAAGTGCTCGATCAGGCGGCCGGCTAGTTCGTCTTCAATGGCAGCAATGGTTGCCTCATCCAAGTAGTTCATATGGTCCCAGAATCGCTGACTGGACAATGACCGCTTGGAGGTGGGCAGAAGTCGATGCAGAACCGTCTGCCGATACCAGTTATAGAGCGCGGACTTGCTGGTAGCCGCCACACAGCGATTCAGGCTCGCCAGCAGCATGTAGTCCCCACAGGTAGGTCCCTGAGCCCTCTTGTTCACATGCCGATCAATGGTGCCCCGCACATCGAGTTCCGCAGCGATGCGCCATAGCGCAGCCAGGGCCCCGAACTCGACAACCTTGGCTTTCAGGGGCTTGCCGGGTCCTTCCTCCAGGCGATGCAGTAGTCCCTCGGCCGTGCCGAGGTGCGCCAAGACGATTGGGCGCGGTTTGCCGTTGACGCGCCGAGACTCGACGATTTGCCAGTATGTTCGGCCCCGGGAGACCTTTTTTTGGATCGTTGCCATGGCATTCAGTGTATACACAGGAGCATGTCTGTCAAGTAAAACCGGAAACATTTCGATCAGAGGCCCTTACAATCAGCCTCAATGTGCTATTGGTCATTTTGATGGGTATATGTATTTCAGTGTATACAAGAGTGACAGATCTAACGCCGAAACGCTCGGGACCCCCGTGATCTTCTCGCCCTTGATTTTGAGGGCATAACGAGACAAAACAGCAGGAGCAGCATCTCAGATCCTGGGGATTCTCGGAATAAGTAGGAAGCTCAGGCTAGGTAGGATTGAGTCTTGGAGCAGGCGTATCATTTCTGGGGACTTTAAACCCTTTTGTATAGCTGCGAAATTTGCGCTCACGGGATCATTGATGCCTGCCCGCGTTTTTGCACCACTCTTCGCCGCCGTGGATGAGCCAGGCCTTTTCCGCACGATCTCCGGCCAACTCACGCCATTTCGTCAGGGGGTTGGGACAGACATATGCACATAACTACTGCGCAATGGAACTCGGTAGGCATGCCACTCCCGGACGCCCCTCCGAAGGCTAAGTCGACTCGGTACGGTGTAAGCGGTCAGCAACCGGAACTTTCCCTTGTCTGTCCCGAAAACCTCATTGGTAGGGTCGGAAACTGGCGCGGCGGTCCGTAGGATCTCCCTTGTCTGTATCCAGGGCAACTCTCCCCATGTGCAATGGTCATGCGGATGGGGGGCCTGGCTGGTAATCCGACAAGGTTTGCAATACAGCCACCCCTCTGTGGTCAGCCACCGAATCGGTGCGCGAGACCTACACTGAACCCAGCCACGCTGTACCTTCCACTTCCGCCGGGCAGATCAATGTCGTCACCGTTGAAGTAGCGGAACTGTCCCACCAGGCTCCACTTGCCCGCGAAATCAACTCGGCCGCCTGCGCTCGCACCAAAGGTCAGTGCGTTCTGAGGGGCAATGCCGGAGGCGCCCGCAAGATCGAACTCATTGACGTTACCCTGCAGAAGGTCCTCCAGTGAATTTCTGAGGTCGACACGAACTGCCGAGAAATCGTGCGTGTCCCAAATCGACCAGACGACCATCGGGCCCGCCCAGAGATCCCATCTTTTGCCAGTAGTGAGGTGATAGTTAGCGCCCACGGTGATACCCAAGTTCCCAAGCTGCTCCTCGACAATCAGTATATCCGGCACGTCAGTCCCTTGTATCCATAGGCTCCCCTGCCTGAGAATGAAGCACTGGGAAGCGGACAGTAGCCCGCCGCACATCCGCAGGCCACCTCGTACCGTGGCCGCCTCGGGCAAGTAGATCACATCGACTTCTAGCCCAAAGTGCATCATGTTCAACTCTCCCCCGGCCAGAATACCCACGGGATCCTCGAGCATTACGTCCGCATTGACAGGAACTATTGCGCCAATACTACCGATCAATGGGATATCGGAGATGCGGACGCTCGCATTGATCCGACCATTGACCAGCTCATCTCCAATAGACCGACCGAATGCCGGCTGAATCCAGACAGTGCCACTGATGCGTTTCGACTGATCCGCCATCGATCGGCCGGGCAGGTAGATTCCACCAACCACGAACAGCATCAAAACCGCCAGCACTCTGCTCATTGTCGCCTTTCTGGTCCTTAGCTCAC
>CAZHDS010000298.1:0-3462 GCA_964531495.1 uncultured Ignavibacteriales bacterium | reverse complement strand
TGCCGCTCTCGCCCCGGATCAGGACCGTCAGCTCCGAGTTGGCTACCTGCACGATGATAGACTTGACCATGGTCATCGCGACTGAATCACCAATGAAGCCCGAATAAGCATCGTTCTTGGATTCTAGTTCGTCCTTGAGCTGGCGCACTTCCTTTTTCAGTTGGCGGCGTTCCAGGACCGAATCGATGTGGATCTCTATTTCCTGAACATCGAAGGGCTTCTTGACGAACTCAGCCGCGCCGAGCTTGATCGACTCAACCACGTAAGCGGTATCATCGTGGCCCGAAACCATTATGACTTCAGGGCGCGTCTCAACTCGATTGAGCTTCTCCAGAACCTCAAGGCCACTCATGCCCGGCATCTTGATATCCAGCAGGATCAGGTCAGGAGCCTCGGTTGACACCATCTGGATCCCCTCAATACCGTCCCGGGCCGAAACGAACTCGTACTTGGAGGACAACCCCTCGCTCAAGATCCAGGAGACCTTGGGGTCGTCATCAATGACGAGGATTTTGAGTTTGTCTTTAGTTCTACCCATAAATGATACTGCTCTGATACGATATATCGGCAGAACTATTCACAAATGAAGGACCCTGGGCAGGTTTCTTGCCGAATTCTGGCAACCTGATGCAGAGATGAACCAGTTTTGCCACTGTGGCTGCTTGCTCCGCCTCAGACCACATAAGGGAAGTACAATGTAAAGGTGGTTCCGACACCCTCTTCCGAGTCCACGGCCAGCGTGCCGTTGTGGGCCGATATAACTCGCTCGACAACGGCCAGACCGAGCCCGGTGCCTGTCTCTTTGGACGTGTAATAGCGGTCAAAGACTCGCGAGAGCTTGTCTTTCTTGATTCCCACGCCGGTGTCGATAACTTTCAGGGCGAGATACTCGTCCTTCTTGTGTTTTGGCTTTTCGACCAGTCCGGCAATAGTCAGTTTTCCTCCTGATGGCATAGCGTCGATAGCGTTCATCATGAGGTTGAGAAGAACCTCGATAATCTGATTCTTGTTGATCAGAATCTCGTAGTTGGCTTTACCAAACTCGAAATCGATTTCGATCTTTCGCTTAGCCAAATCCGGACCAACCAACTCGCCTGCGCGTTTTACGATATCGCGGAGATCAACTTTTGCTGTCTGATACTTGTTTGGGTTGGAGAAATCCACCAATTCCCGGACCAATTCGTTCATGCGATGAATCTCACTGTCCATCATCTGGACCAGGTCAGCTTTGTCGATCTCGGGCCACCGCTGCCGCACGATCTGAAGGCCACCTTTGATGGATGTGAGGGGTTTTCGCAAATCGTGCGAGATCTCCGAGATCATGTTTCCCATGGTCAGCAGGCGGGTAGCGTTCAAGAGTGCATTTTCGCGTTCGAAGAGCAAGGCTGCTTGGGAGATGACGAGACGCGAGAGTGATATGTCGTCGGCCGTGTAAGCTTGATCAGAATCGGCCCCAAGACAAAGCACATGGGCCAGTTGGCCATGCCTCACTATCGGTACGGCCATAAAAGCCCGACCCGGCTGTGGGAAATGAGGATAGTGCTTCAGATGTTCGGCGACAACCGTAGTCAGATTCGAGATATCGTCAACTGCGGTTTCGTCAATACCGATCTCAGATAGAGAGATCTTCTCCCGCGTGATGGAAGCCAAATCGATGCCACCGGATTCGGTCAGCGGAATATCTTTTGTACCTGTTGCTGCACCCAGCTCGAAGATTCTTCCCTCGGGATTCCAATTGAACCAGAGAGTGTAATCAACGGGAAAGACGCGTTTGAGTTTTTCCCCGAGAATGACCCGAAATTCGTTGACCGACTGAATCTTCCTCATCTCGGTCGAGATTTCGTGCAGGATCTCAAACTCGACCAACCGGCGTCGATTCTTCTCAAATTGGTTGGCGTCGTCGACCGCCACCGCGGCCTGAGAGGCAAAGGTGACCAGCAGCCGCTTATCGTTCTCGGAGAACTTGCCGCCGTCCTCCTTGTTGGCCATATTGATCACGCCGATGACCCGATTCTTGATTCGAAGGGGAGCGCAAAGCAGTGAGGCTGCCCCATAACGCTCGCGATTCGTCCTTCGGAACTCCTCGTCCTTCTCGATATCCTCGATCATCAACGGCTCACCCGTCTGAGCGACGTGCCCCGAAATGGAACTTCCAACCGGCACGATGGTGGCGTCAATGATATCCTGGCTGAGACCGCTGGCGGCCGCGATAGTCAAGTTCTCGCCCGTTTCATCAAGGAGCATGATGGAACCAATACGCGACTCGGTAACCGCCGAGGCCAGGGTCACAATCTGGCGCAGCAAGTCCTTGAGATTCGACGTAGAACCGATTGACTTTCCCGCCTCGTACAGAGCATTTAGCTCATTGATGCGTCGTTCCTGCAGAAGGGTGGCGATCTTGAGGCGTTCCAATAGTTGCCGTCGGTCGATGACTGACTTGCGTTTCTCCAGAGCTCTCTTGACAGCCAGCTCCAATGAGGTGAACTCGATCGGCTTCATCAGATAGTCGTAGGCGCCGCGCGCCACAGCTTCGACCGCCGACTCCAAGGCAGCGTAACCGGTCATAAGTATAACCGGAATCTCCTCGTCAACTTCTTTGATCACTCTCAGGAGTTCCAGACCGTCCATGTTGGGCATCTTGATGTCGGACACAACCAGGTCGACCTTGCCGCCCCGAATGGCGTCGGCCGCTTCGGCTGATTTCTGGAAACTCCTGACATCATAACCATCGCCAGTCAGCAAGGCCGACAGCGATTCACACATCCGCTGTTCGTCATCGACAATGATGATGCGTTCGGCCTGATTGTCACTTCCGGACACGTGGACTCCGTTTCGCTGGCAAGAAGATGGTGAAGCAGCCACCGTTGATAGTATTGTTATACCTTATCGTCCCTTCGTGGCGCTTAATTATGCCATAGCACACGGATAATCCCAGGCCCGTTCCTCGCCCCAGCTCCTTGGTGGTGAAAAAAGGCTCGAAAATGTGCGCAATGTTCTCTGGCTTGATACCCGGCCCAGTGTCGATGAGCTCAACCTCCAGGTCGCCCTTACGGCATTGTACCGTGACTTTGAATTGGCCTCCAGACGGCATAGCATCGGCGGCGTTGAGCATGATATTGAGAAACACTTGCTTGAGGTTTTCCGGGGCGCCCATTATGGCCGGACAATCATCTTCAAGCTCCGTCACGACTTCAATGCCGAGTTTGCGGAATTGCCGACTCATCAGACTGAAGACATCCTGAACCAGGAGCTTGAGATCGACCTCCTCCAGATCCGGCCGTTGGGGCCGGTGAAAGGCCAACAGCTCCCTCACGATTCGGGCTATCCGATCTATTTCCTGGCCCACGATCTTGAGATAGTTGTCGGTCTCGATATTACCGCCTGAGGAGCGCGCTATCAGCTGCAGGTAGTTCTTGATGATCCCGAGGGGATTGTTGACCTCGTGAGCCACGCGCGCCGAAA
>CAZHDS010000297.1:1505-3486 GCA_964531495.1 uncultured Ignavibacteriales bacterium | reverse complement strand
TGCGCTCGATATAAGCTGAAATGCCATATCATTTCGCGGCAGTTGCAAAGGATACGGGGTTCGACAATTCGTCCTGGTCAAAATCAACTGCCAGAGCACCTGTCCTTTCACCTACCAGAAGATAGACCCCGTAAGACCTTTTACCGCTAAGATGGGCCCGTATCACCTGCTCGGTTACCGGCTCCTTTACCTGCCTGACCCTGCCTGTCTCGGTATCATACGTACCGTAAACATGCGGCAGGCCTGCAAAGAGGCCTTGGTAGATACTTATCTTTTCCGCTGCATTTGGTTTTGCCTTTTCCACGACTTATCAACTCCGTACTCAGATTCACTCTGTCTTGCTTTTTGTGAAAGCAACTCGATCGTTGTTGCTTTCACAACTAAAGGGATCCCCAGCTGAACAAATTCCCAGCGGTTAGGGGCCCTTCCGGATAAGACAAGATCTCCTGTAAAGCCGAATCACTGCAAACATACCTGTACATAATTGAAGGAATCTCATCGACCAGTTCCCACGGCTTGCGTGTCAACAGATGCTCTGGAAGAAAGGGTTTGTATTCTTGAAGAAGAATACCGACCATCTCACACTTTAGGTGCCAGTCACTCGGGTCTATGTTTACGGTGAAAATCGCCTGTATGTGCTTTAGCCGCTCGATATCCTTGATTATTTCCGCCAGTTGATTAAGGACTGCATCGACACCACCTTCTTCAAGGTCGTTGGCCTCCAAGGTAGCGGCTATGTAACCGTTGCCATAAGGTCCCTGATAATGATCATCGAGCAGGGCTATCACATGGCCAAGTGGCTCGCCGGAAAGCATCCAGCGAGCCCCCAGCCCCTTCTCGTAAATGTGTAGCACGAATTCGGCTATAACCTTGTGGAAGGCATTTTGAGTAATCGGACAGTCTGCTTTATGTGCAAATTGCCTGGCGGCCTCATCAATCGGCCCATCAAATCGACTCTTGATCAAGGCCGGGGCGAGTTGGGCAGTAATCGTATGGATCTTCGCCCGGGCACGTTCTTTGAGATCACAGTTCTTCGCCATGACTCCAATCTCCTCTTTTGTTTACTTTCTCATTGTCGTCTACCGGCGCCGCCGGGGATCCGGCCAACTTACCGGGTTGTCTATTCAGCTGCTCGATCATCTGACGTACCTGCGGTACGGGCAGGCAGTAATTCTGGCGCGAGTTGGCGATGATCTGCTCTTTGAAGTTCTTCTCAGCTATTTTCAACGGCGGTAAGGTGTTGAACTTGGCTATATCCGTCCCGCAGCGTATGATTGCCTGCCATACTTGAAGATTGACAATATCATCGGTGGCGACTAAGTCCTTGAAATCCTTAGACAGATAAGCTGCATCTTTAGCGTCAACGCTGAAAACGACAGTTGTACCCACGCTGCCCAGGGCATCGGTTTTGTAGGATCCGAACTGACGCATGTATTGGTGGGCCAGGGTCATACCCACGGCGTACTTGCGGGTCTCGGCTATCATGTCTTCGAGAGAGTCGGTTACGAAGCGATGGGCTTCATCGAGGTAGATCTGAAAGGGCCTACGCTGCTCCGGCGGCGTGTCGCTGCGGCCTAAGGCACTGACGTGCATTACCGCCACTATAAAACCCCCCAAAACCTGACGGACTTCAGTGCCCAGTCCTGACAGATTGCCTATAAATATCAGACCCTCATCCATGATTCTTCTGAAGTTGAAGCTGCTATTAGGTTGTGAGAGCATCAGTGAGACCGTACCGCCGACAAGCAGTTTGCTGAGCTTATGTTTTGGCGGGGTGAACTCGTCCGGCCGGTAGAGCATAAAATCATGCTCCCAGAACTTGCGGGCCTCCTCGTTGCGGACGACGTCCAGAATTAGCTTGCGAGTGGTCTCACTTTCCTTTGATTTTCTGCGAAGCAGATGGGCAATATCAAACAAGCTGCTGCCTGAAAGGTGCAGCAGGGCAAAAATGCAGTGTCGAAGTATGTGTTCCAGCCTGTCC
>CAZHDS010000297.1:0-1495 GCA_964531495.1 uncultured Ignavibacteriales bacterium | reverse complement strand
AAACAAAGCTTTTCAGCACCCCTACCAGGTCATCGGTCATACGGCCGATATCCTGCCCGGCCACCTTTTTCATGGGATTCCATATAGGAACCCAACAGGGGTCACTGGGTTCGAAGTAGATTACCTTCTCCACATATTCTTCCGGAATAAGAGCTAGCAGACGCTCTGCCAGGTCGCCATGCGGATCGAGGACAGCCACACCGTCACCATTTTTGATATCATCAATAATCATATGTTCTTCGAGCGTCGATTTACCCGTGCCAGGCCTGCCAATGAGGTGGGTATGGCGCATACGTATACTTCGTGGGATACAGACGGGCTTTTCCTGGGTGGCAATACTGCAGGTGCCTATCCGGGTACCCACGGAAAGATTATTGCTGGTGAGCGATAGGGTATCCAAAGTGTCGATAAAGACTTCAAGATGCTCGGTAATGGTGGTAGGCGGAAAATGAGCGAGGCCGGTCAATTCGATTGAATTCAGCAGGAAACCAGGCCTATATGTCAGACCTAGCTGAAACATCTCCTGTATCTGTCGCGGCGAGAGAAACGCTTGGTAGGCTGTCTCTGTTATGAACTGCAGGCGCCTGCCGCCATGCTGAAAGAGACTGCTGAACACGGCCATCGATTGGAGGTATTCTTGGGTGAGACTTTCAGCTCCCAGCACCCCAACGCGAAGGGCTGCTGCATAGAGGGGTTTGTCGTTATGGGCCTTGGTCTGAACCTCACCGGCCATCTGGCGAAGGTCACCGGACGGGGCCTGCTGGGCATAACGCTGGAACTGCCCTATATGGGCCAGGAGCTTGATGATGTATTCGAGGTCCGTGAGGATCTCGATATTGCGGTGCCAGTTATGCTCAGGATCAACCGGCTGAAACAAGAGCTGGTAAATACCTGTTCCCGGAGCGGGGATATTGGCCATGGCTGTAATGAGACACTCATAGGGCGAGACCTGCAGTTCGTCCGGCCGGGTCAAGAGATGAGAATATGGCGATCCGGGAAGATAATCATAAAACCTGACATCTTCCCAGACCCCGGGACTGACATGACAAAGCAGACAACCGTCCAAAGGCGATAATTTGCAGAGCTTGAGTTTGCCGCAAAAGGCGGTAGTAACCACCGGGATGTCCTGTTTATGACACCGCAGTGAGATGGCGATTCTTTCCTGGTTGCCGACGATCTCCAGACCTACCCGGTGGGAAACCAGGCAAAGCTGTTTCAAGAAGAGTTCGAAGCATTCCCAGCTAAACGGCTGATCGGGCGATGTCCAGACCCGCAAGCCCATAAGGTCCTCTCGGGCAGGCGGGTCTTCATAGACCCAGCAGGGCTGGTTCTGGAGGGTCATTATGTCTTTGGGAACTGCAAGCGGGGCAAAGGCAGGCTCAAGGGCCACTGGACCGGGCAGCAGCTGGGCATCGCAGCCCTTGGAGACCTCTGCCTCTACGAGTGCCTTGGCCTTTGCGGCCAACATATAGGGCCCGGCGTGGGCGACCAGGGC
>CAZHDS010000296.1:3168-3521 GCA_964531495.1 uncultured Ignavibacteriales bacterium | reverse complement strand
GAGGCCGGAATGACATATCACGGTGATTGCCGGATTTAGTAATAACTTGGGCAGGATTAACAGGATAGAAAAAGTCAAAATCAAACCAATCCCGTGTATCCTGTCGAATGACTTGACTGCGATTATCGAAAAGAGGGAAATAACCGATGACGGTTGAATATGCTTTAGCAAAGAAAATCCCCCATCCGGCGACGTGGGCGGTGATCTACAAAAGCAGCACATCGTTCTGGGAAGGGATCAAGGAAAAACAGCTCCTCCTGCAACGGTGCAAGCAGTGTTTAAAATGGCTTCACCCGCCCCGGCCTATGTGCCCCAAGTGTCGATCGACAGAACAGGAATGGGTGCCATCGACG
>CAZHDS010000296.1:0-3158 GCA_964531495.1 uncultured Ignavibacteriales bacterium | reverse complement strand
CATCGACGGGCAAGGGTACCATCTACAGTTGGGTTACTGTTCACGAATCGCCGCACCCAGCGTTCAAATCGCCCTATACCGTGGTGCTGGTGGAGATGGATGAAGGCCCGCGGCTGGTGAGTAACATGATCGATGTTACGCCGGAGGAACTGCAGATCGGCATGCCGGTGGAGGTGGTTTTTGACGATGTGGCGGAAGATCTGACGCTGCCGAAGTTCCGGCGGGGGGCATCAGTGGACAAGGAGACATAGCGATGTTTGATCAATATCTAGCGCGAAGATATCGAAAATCGGTCCGGCCAAGGCCGCAGGACTATCTGGTGAAGGACAATGCGGCGATTGTGGGCATCGGATCGACTGAGTTTTCCAAGGACTCCGGCCGAAGTGAACTTCAAATGGTGTGCGAAGCCATTAAGTCTGCCGTTGACGATGCCGGCCTTGAAATGGAAGACATCGATGGCATGGTCAGGTTCGTGATGGACTTCACGGATGAGATGCACATCGCCAGCTCGCTGGGAATACCAGAACTGAACTATTTCGGTGAGTGTGGATGGGGCGGTGGCGCCGGATGTGCCATGGTGATGCACGCAGCTGCAGCGGTGGTCACCGGAGCGGCCAAATACGTCGTCTGTTACCGGACCATGAATGAACGGTCGGGCCGGCGGTATGGGCATACGCCGGGTGTTGAGTTTACACAGACAGCTCCCAACGATCAGTTTGGATTTTTCATGCCCTTTGGGCTCAGCTCGGCGCCAATATGGATGGCGATGTTTGCCAAGCGGTATATCCACGAATACGGCGTTACCCCGGAGCAGATCGGTTCGATACCGGTTCTCTGGCGGGAAAACGCGTGCCAGAATCCCAACGCACTGTTCTATGGCAAACCGATTACGATGCAGGATTACCTGGAATCCCGGATGGTAGTGGACCCGCTGAAACTGTTCGATTGTTGCGTGGACACCGATGCAGCAGTTGCGTTTATTGTGACCACTTCAGAAAGAGCTCGGGACCTAAAACAGAGGCCGGCCTATATCCTCGGTGCGGCGCAGGGTACAGCCACGCAGGGTGAGCTGATGACCAGTTACTATCGCCCGAAGATATCGATGCTGCCGGAATCATGGTATACCGGTCAGGAGCTTTGGCGGACCACTGGCGTCTCCCCGAAGGACGTCGATGTGGCGCAGTTCTACGATGCATTCAGCTACATGGTTCCGATGCAGATGGAGGAATACGGTTTCTGTGGGCCGGGTGAAGGGGCTGCGTTCTGTGAAGGTGGTGAGCGTCTTCGTGTGGGAGGACAACTCCCGTGCAACACATCCGGTGGTCAACTCTCGGAAGCGTATGTCCACGGGATGAACCTGATCATGGAGGCGGTGCGGCAGATTCGCGGCACGGCCCGGATTCAGGTGCCGGACGCGGAGCTGAGCTTTGTGACCAGCGCTCCCGCGGTTCCCACCAGTGCCATTTTGTTGCGGAGGTAAACATCAATAATGGAATATAACACAGCGTTTCCGCTGCTGCGTCCCTATGTCAATCCGGATAATGAAGGTTTCTGGCAGGGCATTCGTGACCATAAACTCGTCTTTCAGAAATGCGATTACTGCGGTCTGATCGTACATCGCCCTCGCCCGACGTGCCCCCAGTGCTTGTCCAATCAAAAAAGCTGGGTGCCATCCGAAGGGAAGGGCCACGTCTACACCTATGCCACCATAGTGAATCCAAGGACCGGGTATCCGGGCATCAAGGCCCCGTATTCGGCGGTAGTGGTGGAACTTACCGAAGGCATTCGTCTGCTGGGCAACATGTTGGATGTCGAACCGGAGGATCTCTATATCGGGATGCCGATTCAGGTGGTGTTCGATGATATCGCCGAAGACCTGACACTTCCCAAATTCAAGAAGAGAGAGACTTAAGCGGGATGAGGAGATGACGATGAATTCCATTAGTAACAAAGCGGCCATCGTCGGTGTTGGCGTTAGCGAATTCAGTAAGGATTCCGGACAGTCGGAACTGTACATGGCTTGCGAAGTGATCAAGGCGGCGCTCGACGATGCCGGGCTGGTTCCGGAGGATATCGATGGCATTGTGAAACATACCGATGATGCCTCGGATGAGCTTGAGGTAATGCGTTCCCTAGGGGGAGGCAATCTCGCATTTCAAGGAGAGTGCCGCTGGGATGGGGCAGGGTGTGGGATGGTGATGCGAGCCGCGATCGGCATAACTGCAGGGATGGCCAATTACATTCTCGTTTATCGATCTGTGAACGGATCGTCCAAAAGGCGTATGGGCACCAGTATGCGGGATATCGCGCAGATGTCCACCGGTGATCTGTTGCAATGGACCTTCCATGCGCCGTTCGGGCTGATGACGGAGACGGGCCGGATGGCGATGGTCGCCAGCCGATACATGCATGCCTGCGGTGCTACGAAAGACCAATTCGGATCGATAGCCAGGGTTTTTCGCGAACACGGCGCCAGGAATCCGGGTAGCAGGTACTATCAGCAGCCGATTACCATCGAAGATTATCTGAATTCGCCCATGGTCGTCGATCCGCTTCGTCAGCTGGATTGCCGCGAGGACGCCGATGCGGCCGTCGCACTGATCATAACCACCAGGGATAGAGCGGCGGACCTTCAGCAAAAGCCTACATATATTCTTGCCGCAGCGCAAAGTCAGATCGTTGAAACTGAGGAGAAGAACAGCTTCTACGGGCCGAAACTCGCGGAGTTGCCAGAGATCGGACGGGTGGGCGAAAAGCTTTACAGTATGGCCGGCGTCAGTCCCAAGGACATACACGTGGCTCAGCTCGATGATGCATATGCCCCACTGGTTCCGATGCAACTCGAGGCGCTCGGATTTTGCTCTCAAGGTGAGGGCACAGCATTTTGCGAAAATGGTGATCGCATTAGAGCCGGCGGTCCGCTGGCACTGAATACCGCTGGTGGCTCCCTCGGGGAAGGCCATATTTACGGTCTCAACCACATCGTGGAAGGGATTCGCCAGATACGGGGAACATCATCGAATCAGGTGAACGATACGGGTCTTGTACTGGTCACCACAGGGGCTGGCGGTCCGGCAAGTGGACTGATTCTGGGAGGCAACTGATGAGTATCCCGAGTAATTCGCAATACCTCGCACCCAGACCTCTTCCTTCCGAGG
>CAZHDS010000295.1:0-3559 GCA_964531495.1 uncultured Ignavibacteriales bacterium | reverse complement strand
CACAAACCCAACCCCACCCCATAACCACAAACCAAACCAAACAACATAACCCACACTCACTACGATGAGACCAACTGATACCACAAGACAGTGGGCCAGGATGGCCACCAGTGCAACCCATTTTGGGGTGAGTCACGTGGCTGTCATTGATCATGCTATCTGCTCTGAGTTGGCCGGATCTGTGAGGCTGCTGGGTCTCGGGCGGGCAGAGACGGGATGCGATTGGGAGTGAGGAACAATGTTTCGGCAAGCGAAAGACAATTCAACATGAGACTGCCATTATGGCGGCACAATCATTGGTTTCGGGATCGCTATTGCGGGTGGGAGGTCAGGAATCAGCTGCAGGGGGCCGGCTCAGGACCGTCCTGGAACATGTATTGGACCAGCATAATCAGGTCGGCGATATCGATACTTGCGCCAGCATCGCCATTGATGTCCGCCTCCTCGGGGCAGGGAGGCGCCGGACCATCCTGGAACATGAAGTTGACCAGGTAGATCAGATCAACAATCGTGATCTCGTCGGCCGGATCCATATCAATGTTACCCCGGAAAGCACCCAGGCAGCAGCCAAGATCACAGACATCACCGACGCCATTGCTATCGGCATCAGCCTGATCCGGATTGTGCGTGAAGGGACAATTGTCCAGGTCACAAGTATTGGCCGGGAAACCCGGGTTGCCAAATCCATCGATATCGTAGTCAGTGCACGTGTCGCAGCTGTCACCAATTCCGTCGGAATCATAGTCAGCCTGCGTCAGGTTTGAGTGGGCGGGACAGTTATCGCAGACATCCCCCAGGGAGTCGCCATCGCCGTCAGCTTGATCAGAATTGGCGCTGTCCGGGCAGTTGTCTTCGGCACAAGAATTGGCGGGGAAGCCCGGGTCGCCATAACCGTCGTCGTCAAGGTCGGTACATTCATCACAGACATCGCCGATACCATCGCCGTCAGCATCGGCCTGATCTGGATTGCTGACCCCAGGACAGTTGTCCTCTGGACATGTATTGGCGCCGAATCCGGGGTCGCCAAAGCCGTCCTCATCGCTGTCAGTGCAGGTGTCACAGCTATCACCGATGCCGTCGAGATCGAGGTCAGACTGGCTCGGATTGGCCTCCACCGGGCAATTGTCACACACGTCGCCGATGCCATCAAGATCGCCGTCGACTTGGTCATGATTGGCGATCGAGGGACAGTTGTCATCAGGGCAATCGTTTTCTGGATGACCTGGATCGCCGAAGCCGTCAAGATCAGTATCGAAACAGTCGTATGCCTCAAGGGCAATACGGATCACGAAAACATCGTAGCCGCCGGCCAGCGCCCCTTGGTAGGGATTTTCAGTAAGCAGCGTTGGAGAATCGGTGTAGCCGACCAGATAGGTGTTTCGGCTGGCATCGACCGCCACGCCGTAGGCGAATTCCAGTGAGAGTGCTCCGAAATAGGTGGAGTAAACAAAGCCGGAGCCATCTGGTTCGAGGCAGGTGGCGAAAGCGTCGGTGTTGCCGTGGAAGAAAGCCTGAATAGGGTTGTGCGTCGGGAAGTTCGAAGAAGACGTATGGCCCGAAATATGAGCCGCACCAGTATGATCAATGGCAATATCAGAAGCAACATCTTCGCCGGACCCGGACAGAAATCCAGAATAGACCAGAGCATCACCACTGGACGCAAGCTTTGTCACAAAGGCTGCGTAGAGCCCTCCGAAGGAGCTGACAGAGAGATTGCTTTGAGGGTAGGTGCTGGAGAAGGTATACCCCACGACATGGGCCTGAAAGGAGTCATCCACGGCCAGCCCGAGGGCGATGTCATCCCCCGACCCACCAAGGTATGTGGAATAAATGATGCTACCGCCGTCGCTGTCGAACTTGGCCAGGAAACCGTCCCCGATTGCTGTGCCTCCCTCATAAGTGCTGTCAAAGCCCCTTATGGCTGGGAAATCGTCCGATTTGGTGTAGCCGGCGACGTAAATATTGAGATTTGCGTCGGTGGCAATTCCGGAGCCCTGATCCTGGTCAGTCCCACCGAGATAACCGCCGGCCTCAAGAGTCGAGCCGTCGGCACTGAGGCGATAGAAGAATGCATCGTTGTCGCCGTCCAGAGTAGCATCAAAAGGGCTCACGGGGAGATCCAGATCAGATGAAGTCGTATTGCCCACGATGCAAGGGCGATTCTGAATATCGACCGTCAGGGCCGCTCCGATCTCGGTACCGGTGCCGCCCAGATAGGTAGCATAAACCAGGCTGCTTCCATCTGGCGCTAACTTTGCCAGAAAGGCGTCCGAGGTCCCCTCCAAGTTGGCTTGAACACCGCCCACAACGGGGAAATCCGTTGCCTCAGTAACCCCACAGACATAAACGAAGCGGCCCGTGTCGATATCAAGATCGAAGATGCGGTCGCTGGCTTCGGTGCCACCCAGATAGGTGCTGAATAGCAGCGAGTCGCCGGTTCCGGAGATCTTGCTAACGAAACCGTCGTACGAGCCTGTAATAGTATCGTTATAGCTGGAATCAAAGGGGCTAGCCAGTGGGAAATCGGCTGAGACCGAGTAGCCGCCTATATACATGCAGCTATCTTCGTCAACCGCTATGGCTCGTCCGTGGTCATTGAGCGAGCCCCCCAGGAACGAACTGAAAGTCACGACCGGATCAATCACCAGTGGCAACAAAGGGTCATAGTTGGCATCGATATCAAAACCGAAGGTGTGGTTGTCAAAAAGCACGTAGCCGCCTGATCGGGGAATGCTGTCGAGGCCGTCAAGCTGATAGGACACCGGAGCGTATTCCACTACCGTGCCCAGGCGAGAGTAGATGATCAGGTTGCCGATGGGGTCCAGGCGAAGTGAGTCGGCACCCTGAAAACGAACGCGGATAGCACCAGGATTGGCAGAGGGGGCCACTTCAAAATCGTATTCAAGGCGAGCCGATGTGCCCTTGAAACGCAGGTCGATACCTGCATACACGTCCCGATAGACTACCGTCCGGTAGGCTGGAACGTGGCGGTACCAAGAGGCTGGATCATCGCCCAACAGGTAGTGGCTCTGAAGGCTCATCCGGCTTTCGGGCTCGGAGTTTGACTCCATCGAACCACCCACGAGACTCATGCGCACTAGAAGCTGCTCAACAGCCTGATCTACCGGCTCAGGAGCGAGACCAGGGGGCAAATTGGCCCCAGAGTCGGGGCTCAAGGGGCATATAAACTGATAGAACACGCCCCCCGGAGTGAGCCAGATGGCGGCGCCGCCAGCGTCCGCCCGATAATCAACGGCGGGGCCAAATTGGCCTTCATTGGCAACGAATGGCAGCTGGTATAGTTGGATGAAATCGACTGGTCTGCGATCAGTGTCGATGAAGTCGCGATCCTGGTCCTGTGAGTAGGTCGATACCAACGGACAAGCCAGCAGGCAAAGGACCGCCAGAAATGCCGATGTTGATGCTCTGTACACCCGTGTCATCAGTAGATGCTCGAACTATGTTGCAAAGGGACCCAACCGTAGACACTCTACTATAGCCAACCGAACGCCGTCTGTCAATGTCTTTCATGTGCCTTGAATGTCATGGGGCCTTTTGG
>CAZHDS010000294.1:0-3563 GCA_964531495.1 uncultured Ignavibacteriales bacterium | reverse complement strand
CCGGCATCATGGGGATTTGACTCTTGCAACCCTCGCCTAAATGGGTATGCAGCATGGACGTACATCGGACAAGGTCTGTACCTTCAAGTCTGGCTAGAACTGGAAACAGAGAAAGGAAAAGACTGGGGAAAGGACTGGAAGCTTGAAAGACGCTCAAAGGGCGAGGATCACCTGAGTGACCAGATAACGTTTACTGAAGGCCATCGAGTGAGTTGTCTCTGCATTAGGATTGTGCATGTAAATGCATTAAGAGCTTACAGACCTAGTGGTTGTTTTAACTACTTTACGGGTTTTTCGTGCCGCTCAGGTTCATACTGGTACAAGGACTTACCTGTCGACCCAAACAACCAAGGCTTTCCTATCCTATCTTATCCAAATCACTGCGAGGCCACTCACCTGGACCTATCTGTCGTCTACGACGTCTTCGCCTTGAAGATGCGTGCGAGGGGTTTCAGCGCGAAAACTACCAGAGATGCATGCTCAATGACCGCTGACGCTGCCTCTACGGCGAACGGCCATGATTTCAACTATGACGCCGGCATCAATGATGAATTGTCATACAGAGTACAATTGTACCCAGCAAGCACAGATGCTGAACAGTCAACGGACAGCGACGCCATGCAAGAGCAACGGCATTATGACCATCATGACGCTGCCGAGGAAGGGCCCGCTGAAGCACGGATAACCGTCCCATGGAGACCTAGTGAAGCACGATGGGCAGACCTTGGCGAAGAGCCTTCATTCGCTGACCCTTGGACAGGCCCTAAAATGCGGCGTGCTTGGTGGCAGAATCTGGTAGAGAGAGTCATTGAGAACACAATGGTCGGGACTTACGCCGTCGAGGGTGTGTGCTGTAGACGACGGGATTGGTATCCAGTGCTCGACCCAGATAGACAGGTCTACTTCACCAAGCTCATCGAAGGGGACACTTGTAGGGTCCTGCGAGCGAACAACGCTGGCGAGTTGCGATGCATTGCATTGACCATGGCCAAAGCCGATGGGTACGCACGTGGGAGTTTATACTTCGTGAACACCCGCATATACCCAAGACCTGAATATAACAGGCGATGCATTCGCGGCTCAGACAAGTGGCGAGTGGACGTTGCCCCAGTGGACGCGGACCACATTACCTACTATCGAGTCCATCCAATTTGATGGTGGTGATGAATTCAGTCACAGTTCACTGCGAAGATTGAAAGATGCTCATTGAACATTACCAAACACGAGCTATGCATCTCTCTAGGAATTGAATTCGTGAGTGACATAAGGCTAATCAGTGAAGGCATGTCCATTGCCCCGACACTCAAATTTGGCAAATTCTGTCCTGTCGGCGGCACTACAAACAGGTCTCATCCCAATGATGGGTCCCATGACCGCAGATTCGCTGACTAAGAATCGATCGTGTTCATTAGGGAAAGGAGGGGGGGGCGGTGTGGGGGGGGAGGACGTGTGGTCCTCACTGTTGCCGATGCTCATACAAATGCGCTTGGTCATGACGCACACTGCAGCCCGGAGGTATGTTCGCCAAAGAAGTCTGTGCAAAATTCTGGCTCAATGCTATTACACCTTGGTAGTCAGAGCAATATCACACCTGTGATATTTGCGTGTGAGTGTGTCCTTGTGTTCACAGCCATGAAGCTTGTCAGTCTATGCCTCAATGATGTGTTGCTTAACATCATCCGCGCATATCTCTACACTCCTGAGGAGGTCCTGTTGCTATGTACATGTGAGGCCCTGTTCTTCCTGGATTATTCCTTCCTGGCAGATGCTAGATATAACTTCCACATCTACAACGTTTGGCAAAGCCAGCTGGAAGAGGAAGAATACTATAGGAGCCTCTCCATCTCAAACCATCTATCGGATAGCGACCCGGACACAGACTGATAGGGCAAATATCCCAAGCAAACATTGCAGACGACAAGCGGGCAGAGTACGCGACAATGCCTGCAGTGCGCAGCTGGCGATTGCGACGGCCATTACAACCTTGATCGGAATATGGAATGCCCAGTCCCACGGCGAAATGACGATGAAGCTATTGCCATCCATGATCCATTCCTTGGCCCCTACCAAGAAGGATCGCACGGATACAAGGCTGATGCCGGACGGATCATTGAAAATATGCCAAATATCGAGCGATGCGCAGACCCTATTGGCGGTGACCGTAAGCGGCAAGACGCGGGACGAATGTTTACTTCATTGCGGACGAAGCCACAACCTCTGGATGGCTCTGGGGCGTTCAGGTTATGGGGTGCTCTTATCGGGGCGCGCTGGCGACGGGACATTGAAGCACGTGCCCGTTGACATCAGTGACGAATCGTCGTGGAGTCCCTACTCCGTATGACGTCAAAACTATGCTGCGCAGTCCCAACCATGCTGAGTGGGATGAAGGGGACGAAAGACACCGTCTATCGCTTATGCCTGGAACGAGGTTGGGATGCCTGCCCGTGGCAGACTGACGTGCCTAACGTGAAGTGTCGTGCACGTTGACTACTAGATTGCTTGGTGCTACGTGAAAGGAATTTGGCTTCGCGACCATCGCTGCCTCTACGGCGGGTCAGCAGAGCGGATTGATGACGCAGATGGCGATAGTGAGTTGTGCATCACCATGCATGGATGACCGAATCGCTATTCCTGAGCCGCTTGCGCACCAGACCAGCATGAGGCATTACAAAACCTCCCGCAGCGACTGGTCAGAATCACCGCTCTGTCCACTGTCAGGTCTCCCTGGCGGCAACGAAGGTGAAGACAACGCAGCCACTGTCGAATTGATGGCCTGATGAGAATGGGCGCTCCTACTGTCCCTACTCGAGAGCAACAAGAAATGCAGTTGTAGTAGTCCATCTCTGGGAGTGTTCGTAGCCAACCCTATGGCTGAACCTTCTCGAGTCGCACGGTACATCAAGGGTGCGAACGGTGGAGGTGTTGAAATATGTGAGCGGTCAAAGTGAAGCATGCTATTGTATCCGTTCCTGGAATCTTGAGCTTATATCCAGTGTAGCCACCGAGATTCTCATTGCTATCGACCTTCAGTTTACTGAGCAACTCTGGCATGAACGTCTCAACGGCTTGGATGTGACTTCCGATGATTTCATGGTTCCATCTTCCGTTTCTTGAAACGGTCTAATATAGCCACCCCTATGGCTGAGACCGTCCTGAATCTTGCTGCTTCAGACCTTTCTACCTGTAAGCTCTCAAAGGAAACTTTCAACACAAATTGGATTATTAACTGTTTCAACTGCATGTTCGTAAGCGTTTGTTATCTCGTGTGCTTTGATTAGAGTGTTGTGATAATTTCATCATGGAGCGACTGGTCGTAATAGCATCAGCGCTCCCTACCGAAAGTATCTTCCACAACTCAAACCCAAAATCAAATCACCCAGGTAATAAAGACGGATAAGGAACGGTGGTACCTACCTGGGTTTGCTGACAACGTCTGTCTATTTCCTTTTGGGGCAGGGAAACGGACAGACGGATGTCTAGTAAGGTATTGAGTGCCGTGGAATACGCGAAGTTTAGAGCGTGGTCCATAGCTCTCAACAGGGCTCTCTTTTGGGGTCTCCCAG
>CAZHDS010000293.1:0-3580 GCA_964531495.1 uncultured Ignavibacteriales bacterium | reverse complement strand
TGGTCTCGAGGTTTTCCGCTTCCGTTTCGTAAGGGTTATCGAGGATCACATCGATCCAGATGCTGATGCCGCATTCGGCGACCAGGGTTCGGGCTTGGATAAACTGCTCGGCGGTGACGTTGCGGCCGTAGATCTCTTGATTGATGCGATCGCTGCCGGTCTGCAGGCCCATGAAGACCCAGCGCAGACAGGCTTCCTTCAGGAGCGCCAGTTTTTCGCGGGAAATGTGGCGCGGCGTAGTGCGAACAATAAACGGAATGCCGACTTTCTGTTTGTAGAGCCGGGCGAATTCGGCGAGCCATTCGGTGCGATGCATCATGAAACAGTCGTCCTGGAAATTGACGTAGAGAATGGTGTCGTTCTCGGCGACTTCCTTGACGATTTCGTCGATTACCAGCGCTACGGAACGGGGCCGGACACTGGTGCGACCATACAGCGATTTGAGCGCTGAGTTGCAGCAGTAGCGGCACGAGAATGGACAGCCCCGGGACGAGACGACCGAGAGAACCGTTCCCTGATAGCGAACGTATTTCTTTACGATCTCCCGATGCGCGATCGGCAGGGCGCGGCCCTGGTGCATGACACACATTGAATCAGGTAAATGGGCGATCGTCGGGAGTGTGTCGAGATTGGAAACGGGCTGGCGCACCGGCGTGTGGTGTGGCACCTGCTCCCGCGACTGCTCCTGCTTGAAGACGATGCCGGCGATTTCGCTTAGCGACCGGTCCGATTCGCCGGTCAGGACCGGCAGCAGTTCGAGCAGCGTCTCTTCGCCTTCGCCGCGGACGACCACGTCGCTGATGGCAAGGCAACTGACCGGATCGGTGGTGGCGTGAATGCCGCCCATGACGATTGGCGTGCCCGGGAGCCGCTGCTTCAACTGGCCGACAAACGCACAGGCGCGCTGATATTCATAACTCATGGCGCTGATCGCGAGAATTTGGGGCGTCGATTCAATGATCCAGGCGATGGCGCCGGTGATGTTGTCGGCATCGTTGTTGGGGATCAGCAGGATGGTGCTGTGATGGCCGCTTTCTCGCAGTACCGCATCCAGATACTTCACGCCGATGACATCGGTGTTTTCCTGAAAGCTGAGAAAGAGAACTCTGGCCACGAAGCCTCCCGCTGTCTCGGTTGATAAACACGTCGATAAGAATAGCAGGGCGCCAGAACGATACCAAGCCCCGGCTTACCCGCTCTGGTTGACATCGGCCAGCGTTATTTTGATCTATTGCTCTAATTTACTCGACAGTGCCAAGTTCTCCACTATCTAATGCATAAAAGATGCCTATTTGCTTTGCTGCGCCTTCCGCATTTTTGCCACCGTCACGGATAGGTCAACCCACTCATCGGTCAGTTCTTTGAACCATCTGAAGTTCTTGATTTGCTGTTTGGCATCGTTGACCACATCGCGCTTTACATGCTCGGTAGTATGCTTGCCGTTGTGTGTATAACTCAACTGATAATACGGTCCGTGTTTCTTAGGATTCGTTGGATCCTTGCACCGACAGTTCGGGCTACCGCATACATTATATTGTTCGCTGATGCTGCCAGGCCGCATATCGCCCAAGGCGGCAAGGAGCGTTTTGATTCGCTCGATTCGTGCCAGGCACTGCTTTTCAGTTTGTGTCTTCATGCTGCCAGATTAGCTGACTCCGCTATCGGTTGACAGATATTTCCAGCCATTTGTCGATTTGCCTTGTTTTTCTGTCTCCTTGATTCATTATCCCGATAGCGTGTATAGGCTATCGGCTTGATAGGAGATTCACATGGCCCTTTGGATTGAATGGTTCCGTTGTATCCACACACTCAGATCCGCTTGCTCGCGCCACGTTACATTCATCTGGATGGCTTTAGTACTGACGGCCATGGCGATTCGGCCGGACCGGCTCGGTGTTACCAGTTTCGTACGGGCGGCATTTCTTGATTCGTCCTGCTATCATCGACTCCTTCATTTCTTCCATTCTCCGGCGCTGCCGCTATCGTCGTTACTGACGGTTTGGATCAAGCTGGTCATGACCCTTTTCGATCCAGTAATGGCAGGGAGCTATGTCGTTTTTGTCGCTGACGGGCTCAAAGTATCGAAGGAGGGCAAGAAAATGCCTGCCGTGAAGTGTCTTCACCAGGAGTCCGCCAATAACTCCAAGTCTGAGTACATTATGGGCCATTCTTTCCAGGCCATATCACTGCTGGTCTGCTCGCCGGTAGGACATGTTTTTGCGGTGCCACTGATCTCGCGTATCTGTGAGGGACTTACCTGGAACCATTCGCACAACCCGAAGTCGTTGCTTGATAAACTGGTTGTTCTGTTTCAGGAAGTCGTCCAGGTTGCCGAAGTTCCCGCCCTGTTGGTGGCGGATGCCTATTATGCGAGTCGAAAAGTCATTGAACCTCTTTTGTCGCGTGGAGGGCATCTGGTCACCAGAGCCAGGATTAATTCGGTTGCTTACCAGCCGGCAGGTGCGCAAAAGAAACAAAGAGGGCGCGGACGCCCGAGGAAGTATGGCGAGAAGGTTCATCTGCGTAACCTGTTCAAAGGATGGCAGGGTTTCGCCGAAGCAAAAAGTCCGGTTTACGGTGAGGAAAACATCACCATCAAGTATCATGCGGTTAATCTGATGTGGCGCCCGGTAGGCAGAATTGTGAGGTTTGTACTGGTCAAGCATCCGACAAGGGGAAGGATTATTCTGCTGAGTACGATGTTTGATCTTGATCCGCTCAAGGTGATTGAGATATACGGGCTACGGTTCAAGATCGAAGTCTCTTTCAAACAAGCGATTCATACCATCGGTACGTATGGCTACCATTTTTGGATGAGAGATATGAAACCGATCAAACGAAGATCCGGCAACCAGAATCTCTCTCATGCCGAGAAACAATACAAAACAGAGGTGAGACGAAAAATGGCAGCGTATCACCGATACGTTCAATTGGGATGTATTGCTCAAGGACTTCTTCAGCACCTGGCGATAAACCATCGTGCAATCGTTTGGCGAACGTTCAGGAGCTGGCTGCGGACTATGAGACCAGATCTGACGCCATCGGAAATGGTTGTCGCTCATGCACTACGATCCAGCTTCCCTGATTTTCTCTTGGATAAGGATTCAGAGCCTGATCTAACGAAATTCATCCTCGATCACGCTGCTTATGATAGAATCCCGGGGTTCTTGATGATGTCGGGGTGAAAACATGGCACTGTCGAGTATTTTAGTCTTAGCTATTTTAGTCTTGGCTATTTTAGTCTTGGCTACTTTTTTCTTAGCCACCTTCTTCACCGCCGCCGTCTTCTTTGGTGCCGTGGCACTTTTCGGTGTTTTGGCCGAAGCCGCCGTCTTCGGCGCCGCCGCTGGCCTTGCACTGCGTTTCTTCATAATCAGCTCGCCGTGAGTTTCCGTTGGCAGGCCGATACCGATCCGCGCCGCTCCGCGGCAGATCTCTTCCATCAATGGCGCCGCCGCCTGAATGCGGTTGGCCTGTTCCATCTCCTCGGCGAGGGCTCTAGCGGGCCAGCCACCGCCGGCAACTCGCTGAATTTCAGTAAAACCGACCTTCTTTAATATCTTAATCAGACTATCGGTTT
>CAZHDS010000292.1:0-3628 GCA_964531495.1 uncultured Ignavibacteriales bacterium | reverse complement strand
GAGAGCATAAAAGCATGGACCAGCTCGTGACGAACCACGTGGGCAAAATCGGCGTAACGGCCGTTGAACGGCACGACCACTCTCCCCTTCATAAACTCCGTGAAGCCGCCAACCGACTCTCGAAGCATCCCGGGGATGACGTTGGTCTGGGAAAAGAAGCTGGGCGAAGAATAGATAATCAGCGGTATCTTGCGCTTCACTTCGTGTCGATAGCTGGCGGCCAAATCGCGATAAGATTCTTCGGCCAACCGCGCGCCAACCCGGGCGACAGTAGCTTCGGCCTCGTAGAAATATACGCGAAAGTGCTCGGTGGTCATGACCTGCCAGTCGAAACTGGAGTATTGAACTTTATTCTTGCCGAAATAGAATTGTGCCTGTGCCTCTTGGATCGACAGCCCGAGCACCACGCCCAGAACCAACATTGAGAGCAATAGCCAGCGGTGTTTTGTTGTCGCCTGCATCACTTGTTTCCATCAACTCCTGAGTGACTTCAACAGCCTCTTGAAAGGGACGCACGGGCGCATGAATTGATCCACTTTCATCCTCTGCTATCTCAACACGCTCAACAGCAACCTTGTTCACCGGCGCTCTTACACCACGATCCCTGTTGGAGCGGCACAGTTCCGACACCTTCCAGCCTGGAGGCCGACGATCCTGGCTCCAAAGCCGGTTCGTTCGACAAGTAGGTCGTCACAGGCCGGGCAGCGCGAATCCGACGCGCCGACTACATGCATATTGCCCACAAAGGCGTATTTCAGCCTCGAACAGGCTATCTCCCAGGCCCTTTTCATGGTATCGGCCGATGTGGCCGGGACATTCATCTTGTTATCCGGATGGTAGGCGGACAGATGCAACGGGACTGTATCATCCAATGAGGCGACGAACTCCGTCAACTTCAGGATGTCCTCGTCGCTATCGTTCAGCCCGGGAATCAGCAAATTGGTGACCTCCAAATGGACCCCAGCATCAAAGAACGCCCTCAGCGTGTCCAGAATCGGCTGCAATCGTCCCTTGCAAACATGGCTATAGAAACGAGGGCTGATCGACTTCAGATCGACATTGGCAGCATCGATCCATGGTAGCAGCTTCCGCAGAGGTTCGGCGTGGATGTACGCGTTGGTCACGAGGACCGCCTTCAGGCCGTTCTCGCGCATCAGGGGCAGTACGTCGAGAAGATACTCGTACCAAACAAGCGGCTCGGTATAGGTGAAGGCAATGCCGATGGAGCCTCGCTCTCCCCCATGGGCCACCAGTTCCTCTGGAGCAAGATAGCGGGTCGGTGACTGTTGTTGCGAAATGGTCCAGTTCTGACAATTGGCACAGGACAGATTGCAGCCGTTGGGACCGGTGGAAAGTATGGTCGAACCGGGATAGAAATGATATAGCGGCTTCTTTTCGATCGGATCCATAGCAAGCGTCACGGCTTCGCCGTAGTTATCCGTGTAGAGCTTGCCACCGCGATTGAAACGATTCCGACAATGACCGGCCCGTCCCTCGACCAGCCTACAATCGGCGGGGCAAAGTTGGCAACGGACCGCCTGATCGGCCAGCTTCTCGTAGAAGACGGCTTCGATTTCCATATCAAATAGCCTCGATCAACACCTTTACAGCCTGAAGCAGATTCTCCCGCACAGCTTCATCCGCGTTTATCCCTGCCTCCCTGAGGAGCTCTTCGTGCGCCCGACCATGTCCCGTGCGGACCAGAATCGACCTCGCACCCATGGCTCGGCCGAGCCAGTGGTCATCAATCTTGTCGCCAACCACGAATGATCGCCGCAAATCGAGCCCCAATTGCAGGGCCGCCTCTTCGGCCATGCCGACCGCCGGTTTGCGGCAATCGCAGACATGACTAAACTCCGGTACCGTCCCTAGCGGATGATGCGGACAAAAATACAAACCATCGACTTCCACGCCCTCGGTGGCCAGCATCTGCAACAGCCGGTGATTCATCCTCTCAACGGCCTCCAGGCCGAAATACCCGCGCGCGACACCCGACTGATTCGATATCATCACCAGTTTCAGGCCGTGCTGCTTCGCCAAGCGCAGCGCTTCAACTGTGCCGGGCTCGAATTCGATTTGATCCGGGTCGGAAGCGTAGTTCTTCTCGACGATCAGGGTTCCATCGCGGTCGACAAACAAGGCTTGTCCCCCGCTCGGTCGCTCCAGGAACCCCTTGGCGGCATGAACAACATCCTCCGGCCTGATACGGTCGAAACAGTAGCGACGATCCCTGAAGCAGGGTTTGTCGCCATGCAAGGAACAAGGCCGACAAGCTTCGTCAACCTCGATGACCTTATCTCGAAGTCCTCGAGGAGCGAATCCCAGGGCGGGATGGGTCGGGCCAAAAACCGAGAGGACTGGCGTTCCGACAGCCGATGACAGGTGCGCCAGACCGGAGTCATTGGTTATCGCCATATCACACCTCGTGATGGCCGATGCCAAGCGCGGTACCGGCCACTGGACCAACTCTGCAAAGCGATCAGCCGGTAGTTCGCTCTCCAAACCAGAAACTCCCGCGTCGGCTGCGACAACCGCCCAGAGAACGCGGGCATCATGGTTCTGGCACAACTCCCGAGCAACTTCCACGAATGACTCCATTGGCCATTGCTTGTTCGCGTGGCGAGCGCCCGGGGCGATGAACACGATCGGGCGACTATCGGAGCCATTATTGAATGGCATGTCCGCGACAGGGGTGGCGGAGACTTTCAGGAGCGGTCTCCGACAGATCGCCGGGAAACCGGCCGAGCTCGCTGTTTGATTGTAGAGGTCGATCGTGTGCGGCCAGGTTTCTGGTAGTCGCTTGCTCTTTCGAGTAAGCTGGAACCTGTCGAGACGCCTCTTGGGATAGACCAGTTGCTGACCGGCGCTGATCAACTTGCGGGCCAGCCAACTACGCGGGTTGCCGTGAAGGTCGACGATCAGGTCAAAACCCTGGCTGTCCAACTTCAGCAGCAGACAGGTGTAGTCCGCCAGTCCCGCACCGCCCGGCATTGAGACAATTTCGTCGACGCCATCAAAGGCCTGGACCAAGGGCACGAACTGGTCCCTGGTGAGATACACTAAGTGGCTCCGGGGATAGCGACGCTTCAGATTGAGAATCGTCGGCGAGGTGAGGATCACATCCCCCATGGAACCGAGACGAATGACTAATATTCGGGTGGTCATCTAGACGAAAAGATACAGCCCGACCGCGCCAGCAGCAAAACAATAATAAGCGAAGTACTCGAACTTCCCTCTGCGGATCGATTCCAACACCAGATAGACTGCCACCAGGGCTACGGCGAAGGATGCGATCAGCCCGACGCCATACTGCCCGATTTGATCCGCAGGCAGCTGTGACAGGTCATCGAGGCTAAGCACAGCTGCTCCTCCGATGGCCGGAACGGCCAACAGGAACGAAAACTCAGCCGCCTCGGCCGGGGTCACTCCCAACAACAGACCAGCTGAAATAGTTGACCCGGATCTTGAGATACCTGGTAAAATGGCCACCGCCTGGCCCAATCCGATCAACAGCGCCTTAAACGCCGTGACCGGCTGGCTCTGTTTCGGCACCAAACGAGTGGAAAGCAGGATCAGCCCGGTCACGATGAGCATCCTCAGCACGCCCTTCATCACGCTCCTCCATCGC
>CAZHDS010000291.1:0-3628 GCA_964531495.1 uncultured Ignavibacteriales bacterium | reverse complement strand
CGATAATTCCGAACATCAGGATCAAAGTGATAAGTACTACAGGTAACTTCGGACTCCACACAGGTAATTTCATACTCCCTCCCCCACCCTTTCGATGGACTGATAATCTACCTTAGTTGGCAATTCCGGGATGCACTCCAGCTACTGTCGGTTCGGATAAGCAGTTGCTGGTTTTCCCACTAAAATACTGAATCTAAAATACAAGCTCTTTGAACTTACCGATTTCAATATTGCCCCCGCAGATAACTATCGCCACCTGCTTGCCGGCCAGCGGCTCTCGCAATTTCCGATAGGCCGCGACAGCGACGCCGGCAGCGCCTTCGATCACCAGTCGGTGGTGTTGGAAGATCAGTTTCATAGCCGACTGAATCTCCGCTTCCGAGATAAGCACCCAGTCATCCACCAGCGTTCGGGCCGGCTCGAAGGTAATGGCGTCGGCATCCATGCCGCCGGCGGTTGCGTCGGAGAGGGTCGGCAAAACTTTCGCTTCAATGATTTTTCCGGCCCGGATCGATTCGAGCATAACCGGTGAATTCTCTGGCAGGGCGCCGATTACCTGCAGCTTCGGATTGAGACCTTTGGCATAGCCGGCAATGCCGGAAATCAGACCACCACCGCCAACGGACATGATCAGGCAGTCGACCTCGGGCAGTTGATTGATAATCTCAAGCGCCACCGTCCCCTGCCCGGCCATGACGGCGGGATGATTGTACGGCGAGATATAAACGAGCGATTTCGCTTCGGCGACCCGGCGGGCTTCGAGTTCCGCCTGCTCACAGCCATCGCCAAAGAATGAAATTCCCGCGTTGTATCTTCGCAGCAGTTCCACCTTCTGAGGCGATGCATTGCGAGGTAGATAGATGGTGCCCGAGATACCGAGCTTATCGAGTCCGTAGGCGATTGCCAGGGCATGGTTTCCGGTCGAGGCGGTTGTGATCCCTCGGCTGGACTCCTCGGGCGAAAGTGTCAGCAACGCATTGAGGGCGCCGCGGAGTTTGAATGAGCCGGTGTGCTGCATGCTCTCGAGCTTCAACCAGGCGCCACCTTCGTCATCGCCACTGAGCAAGGGGGAATACTCGAGCGGTGTTTCGCGGATATATGAGCGGATCCGTTCATGAGCGGCGGTCACTTCAAACTGTATTTCCTTCAATCCACTCCTCCTCAAAAAAACACCTGGCCGTATCAGTGACAGCAACACCGGCGTACGCGAACTGGCTTGAAATAGTTCAATACACCAGATCAGTGGTGTCCCACGTTTTTGACTTGTACAAGGAACTGACAATCCTGTCGCAGCAATCGGATCCTGAGCTTTCCTAACGATCCCCATTCCTCTCACATCACCTCAACCACGTACGGCCGATTATCCAGGATTTCTCCCGTTCCTCGGTTCCGTCTGCGCGGCCACTGCGCTTCCACGCGATCCGTGTTGAGCGGGTGGGGCGGCTATGAAACCACGAGAAAAACGTAAGAAAATACGAAAAGTTCTTGACAAAAGGCAAGAAATGTGCGCCGGCGGCGGTCTTGTAAGTGACATCTGTACAAGTACTTACAAGCCCACGAAAGGGGAACCGCCATGCGCCGACGCACAAATCGGAATCGTCAACTGAACGCCATCTTGCATTCTCCGGTCCTACTCCGTCAACTCCTTACTCCTCTGGAGAAGGCGGTCCGCCAAGCGATCACTGAGGAAAAGGAGAAGAGCTGGTTTCCTCAGTTCCCCGTCTTGGCCCACCTCCTGGCAGGGATCTTCTTCCACGTCCAGCAGCTCTCTTCACTCAGGGATCTCGTGGAACGACTCGACATCCAGCGCCAGGAGAAGCGGGTCCACGGCTTCGAGATCAAACGCACCACGCTATCAAATGCCAACAACAGCCGTCGGCGCCTGAGCGTGTTGCGGACCGTCTTCGCGAACCTCGTCGCCACCACGGAACTCCCCCGTGGGTGGCGGCGCTGCCGAAAGATTGCAGCCCTTGATTCCACCCTGCTCTCCTGTGTGCCTTCTTCCTCATGGGCCGAGTACCGCAAGAACGTTAAGGCCGCCAAGGGACACTTGCTCTTCGACCTGGAGCGCTCGATTCCTAAGAAGATAATCCTCACATCCGGCAAGGTCCACGACTGCCGAGTCTTCAAGCGCTTCCTTGAAGTCGGATGGACCTATATCGTCGACCGCGCCTACAACACTTACGGCCTCTTTGATCAAATGACCGACCGGAAGATCTACTTCGTCTGTCGCCTGAAAGTCGGAAGCGTCTACCGCCCGATCGCCAAACACCGCGTCAGACGGGCAGATCGCAAGCGCGGCGTCATTCATGACAAGACGATTCTTCTGGGGAACGGCCCGACCCAGATGAAAACCAAAGTGCGCTGGATACGTTTCCGTACCGCGGATGGCAACGAATACGATTACATTACGAACCGTTTTGAACTCTCACCGCTGACGATCGCTCAGCTTTACGAGGCCCGCTGGGCAATCGAGAAGTTCTTCAAGTGGCTGAAGCGGACGCTCAGGATGGAACGTAGTCTGGGACGCAGCGAGGTCGGATATGAGATTCACGTCCTCATGACGTTGATCGTGGACATTCTCCTGAAAATCCTCGCCGGCCTCCCTCCGCGAGCGGATCATATCTCGGTTCGCGTCCTACGTTTCATCAGCGAATACCTCTTTGTGCGTGTCAACAAGTCGCTAAACCAAAAACTTGCCAAGGCGACGGAGTCCTTGTCATGCTAAAAACGTGGGACACCACTGATACATGGTATCAGGCAATGCATCGGCGGAGAAGATGGACGATTCGGAAAATTAGCGTTTCCGCAAACCGGCTTGTTTTGTCAGTGATTTTTATCGTGTTAACAATCCGGCACCTGGACTTTGGCAGGTATGCGCTCTTCATCATTAGCGGTCACTGTAGAATTTTTTCCATTTTACCGCTTCATATTGCCCGCGAGAGGAATTCTTATGGGTCGAACTGTTTGCTGCCTGCTAGCGACGTTGCTACTGCTATGCACCCCCGATTCCGCATCCGGTACTGAACGTCAGATAGCCATTGCCCCGGACACCGCCTGGTTTTCCGAAACCGCAACTCACGACACGCTCGCAATTTCAGTTTTGTACAGCGATGATAATGTACCAGCCGTCGGTGTGAGGGGATTCCACATTGAACTCGATTTCGCTCCCCTCTGCCTCGAAGCCGTTTCTGTTGTACAGGGCACACTTCTCGCATCCGAGTCGAACCATTTTGAGTCGGCTTACAATAACAGTACGGGGCATCTTGTCTTTGACTGGGTCATCCTCGGCGCCACAGACGGTGCCTCAGGCAACGGGAGCCTCGCGGAAATTCGATTTGTATCGGCCGCGCCGCTGACCGATTGCTGCGAACTGATCCACCTCGATCCATGGCTCTCCCTGCTGCGGGATCCCGACAATGCGCCGCTGGCGGCAGACTTCTCTGATGGGCTCGGCAGTCATGACATTACACCGCCCCAAATTCCGACCCTCGCCTCCACGACCCATCAGGAGAACGTCTACAGCGCAAATGTGGACATTCAGATCAATTGGCCCACCACGGCCGATGCCGGCACCTGTCCCGCCGGAATGGCCGGCTACTATCTTCTGATCGATAACGATCCGGCC
>CAZHDS010000290.1:0-3644 GCA_964531495.1 uncultured Ignavibacteriales bacterium | reverse complement strand
TATCAATCCGGGAATATGCCTGTGGGTGCCACATTTAATGCATCAACCCGAACCTTTGACTGGACTCCCGGATTTACATCCACGGGAAGTTATCAGGTAATATTCACCGTTTCAGATACCGGAATTCCGGTATTGACCAGCAGTGAAACCATTACCATCACCGTGGGAAATACCAACCGGCCACCGGTTCTGGCTGCGATAGGCGCGAAAGCCATCGCCGAAGGTCAGAGTCTGACTTTCGATGCCACGGCCTCTGATATTGACGCCACAACCCCGACGCTTGCGGCTGAGAGCATCCCTACCAACGCAAGTTTTGCGGACAATGGCGACGGTACGGGCACGTTCGACTTTGATCCTGATTACACACAAGCTGGCGTCTACAATGTACGATTCATCGCCTCCGATGGTGCCCTGGCTGACACGGAGGTAGTTGCGATCACGGTCAGCAATACCAACCGCGCACCCGTCCTAACGGCGATTGGTACCAAGGCCGTTGCCGAGGGTCAGAGTCTGACTTTCGATGCCACTGCCTCTGATCCGGACGGCGGGACGCCGACTCTGACCGCCGAAAGCATCCCGAGCAACGCCAGTTTTGCGGACAATGGTGATGGTACAGGCACGTTTGACTTTGACCCCGATTACACTCAGGCTGGCGTCCACAACGTACGATTCATTGCTTCCGATGGGGCTCTGGCTGATACGGAGATAGTTGCGATAACGGTCAGCAATACCAACCGCGCACCGGTGCTTGCGGCAATAGGCGCCAAGGCGGTCATCGAAGGTCAGAATCTCAACTTCGATGCCACTGCCTCTGATCCAGATGGCGGGACGCCGACGCTGACCGCCGAAAGCATCCCCGCCAACGCAAGTTTTGCAGACAATGGCGATGGTACGGGCACGTTTGACTTTGATCCCGACTACACTCAGGCCGGTGTTTATAATGTGCGATTCATCGTCTCCGATGGGGCCTTCATGGTTGATTCCGAAGTTGTCGCGATCACCGTGACTCCGGCGCCGGTGTCTTACATCGAAGTTACTCCGGTGAGCGCCGCCCTCGAAGAACTCACGACTCAACAGTTCGCTGCCATCGGGTATGATGGCGGCTCCGAACTCGTCAAGGATTTGACCGACTCAGTCGTCTGGTCCACCACCGATCCGACCGGTTCTGTTACGATCGCTGGTCTGTTCACCGC
The DNA here is from genome assembly GCA_964531495.1 of uncultured Ignavibacteriales bacterium. Taxonomy (GTDB): domain Bacteria; phylum Zixibacteria; class MSB-5A5; order GN15; family FEB-12; genus DAOSXA01. Next base: position 2,451 of record CAZHDS010000290.1, on the reverse strand, counting down.
GGGAAACACCTTGTCTCCCCCCGGCTATTTCGTGAAGGGTGTTTATCAGGGCACTATGGCTGATTCGAGTCAGGTGACGGTTCTTTCCAGCGGCACGTTGAGTTATGTATTGATTGAAAAGAGCGACGGCTCGATTCTCGGCGATACGACCGTGACGACCGACAATGACACGACCGTTCTACACTGCCGTGGTTACGACTCGGGTAACAATCTCCTTGGTGACGTTTCGGCAACCTGGGAAGTCATCGGCGTCGACTCAATTGGTTCGGTATTACCAAGCGTGAATACGTCTACGACCCTTGCCCTGTCGGCAGCAGGAACCGGTCAGGTAGTAGCAACTACTGCTGGCTCTCTGACTGATACGACCGGCGTCATCACTTGCATACCTGGCGCTCCTGATCGGATGGACATCTCCCCATACACGGCTACTATTACAGCCGACAGTTCGCTCGTGTTCGTCGCCACATCTTACGATGCTGACGACAACCTCTGTGCGCCCCAGGTGGTGCCTGCCTGGTCGGTCATCGGCACCATTGGTGCTATTGACGGGGGGGGCACGTTCACACCGGATCAGGCTGGCACGGGGTACATCGTGGTCACCGGTGGCGGAGTCACTGACACGTCCGGGGCAATTACCGTAACGGCGGGCGAGCTTGCGGGGTTGGTGCTGTCACCTGACTCAGTGATTGTGCAGATTGGCGACACCGTTCAGTATACGGCTACCGGCGTCGATGGGGACGCCAATGAGGTCGACCCGGGAACAGTCACGTGGGCTACAAGCGGCCGGATCGGGACAATAGACAGCGCGGGACGTTTTATTGCGACGGCACCAGGCAGAGGTGCGGTCCGGGCTACAAGTCTCGCCGGGTTGGCTGACACGTCCGGCCTCTTGGATGTCGAAGAGCTATTCCTAACGACGTTGGCCTTGGGCAACAACACTCTTGAGCCGGGCGGTGACCGTACGTCCGTACTAGCTTTCAATATCACCAACTATTACACTACACCGAAAACAGTTACAGAATTTCGACTGAGGGATCGTTCCTCTGGAGCCGGCACACCATCGCAGCTGATCAACAATGTGGTCTCATGTGCACTATATCTGGACAAGGACGACGATTCCTTGTTCTCGCTGACCGATAGCTTGCTTGGCACAGCCACCTACATTGATACTCTTACCGGCGTTGTCGTGACTCCCACCGTAATTCCATCCTCAGGAAGCGCCACCTTCTTTGCCGCTTTCACGGCATCGAATAATGCGCGTGATGGTGACACGGTCGATGTGGCCCTCAACCCGGCTACCGATATCGTGACTACCGACGCGACCGTAGTGTCGGGTCCATCGGTCACTAACTCCCTCGGCTTTGGTCTCATTGATGGGCTTACCTCGGGACAGATCGGACAGGTGTCTCTGGGAGATCGTGTCCTCGGATCAGCAAGCACTACCTACCCAGTTCTGGCCATTGATGTTCCGCGCAATGGTTACCAGGTGGACACTCTTACTGGCATCCGACTCAGAAACCTCGGAACGGCAACAGAGAGTGATCTACAAACGGTCACGCTGTTCAACGACAACGGAAACGGAGTCTGGGACGGCGAGGAAGTTGATGAGGCGGCCGGAGATCTGACTCACACTGGCCTCGATTGGGTTGCGACAGGTTTGTCCGTACCCCTGGTGGGACCGACCACCCGTTTCTTTGTAGTGATCCAGCTGAGCACCTATCCTACGGACGGCGCCACGCTGTGGCTGCAGCTACCGCTGGACGCATTGGAGATGGCCTCGGGAAATGACGGACCCATCGACAATGCTTTAGCTCCAATCGATTTGTTCACTATTTCAGCCTCCGACGACTTCACAATCCACACGATCCCAGTCACGCCGTCGGACCTCGTGCCTGGTGAAATCTCGGAGGCGGCGCTGGCTTTCTCGGTAACCAATACTACCACTGGTTCCCTCACACTCGACCGAATCGACTTTGCGCTGGGCTGGTTGGGTGACCCGGACGCTGATCAAACCGACCTCGACGGCCAGGTTGACAGCGTACTGGTGTACTCTGCAAATTCGCAGAGTCAGTTGTTCGACGGTACGGCCGACCTTCTGGCGGGCATCGGGCTTGTCGCTGGCGGCACTGTCGACGTAGACATGAGTTCGCTGTCTATCCCGGCGTCAGGCGGACGCGTCTATCTGAGAGCCGATTTGGCGATGAATGTCACGGCCCGAGACGGTAACCAGGCCAGTCTCGCGATTGACGGCCAGGACAACGTAGTTTTCACTCCGGCCCTGTCGGCTTTGGCCTCATATCCTATCGTGAATCCTGATCCGGCGGTGGTTAATGCCTTCCCCGCATCTTTCGTAACCGTCACTCCGCCCGCAACAAGCATGCTATTCGGTCAAGAGAAGAACGTGCCGGTATTTGACTTTGAGATTCCCGCCAACGGATATGCTCAGGACAC
>CAZHDS010000289.1:0-3653 GCA_964531495.1 uncultured Ignavibacteriales bacterium | reverse complement strand
GGCTGGCACATCAAGACCACACACCCGGATAACCGGGGCGTCCAGATAGTCAAAGGCCTCATCGGCTATGGTCGCTCCGACCTCAGCCATGACGCCACCGGTCTTTGAGCTTTCCTGAACCAGCACAACACGGGATGTCTTCTTGACTGATTCAAGGATAGTCTCGCGGTCCCAGGGCAGAATAGTGCGCATGTCTATCAGTTCGACAGAAATGCCATCCTTTTCAAGCTCAATCATCGCTTCATTGCATCGATGGGCCATCAGGCCGTACGCCACCATGGTCACGTCCTTGCCTTCCTTGCGGATGGCTGCCTTCCCGATCGGGACCGTATAGTCTTCCTGGGGAACGTCACCCTTGATCCAACGGTAGAGCCGTTTGTGCTCAAAGAATATGACCGGGTCATCACCTCTGATGGCGGACTTGAGCAGGCCTTTGGCATCGTACGGCGTCGAGGGCATTACTACACACAACCCGGGTTGGGAGAAGAACCATTGCTCGTTTATCTGCGAGTGGTAGAGGCCGCCACCGATTTCGCCACCACAACATATTCTGATGGTCATGGGACAAGTCCACTGACCGCCGGTACGATAACGCATCTTGGCCATCTGCTGGATGATTTGATCCATCGCAGGAGTAATGAAATCAGCAAACTGGATCTCAGCGACTGGCCGCATGCCTACCAACGCCGCTCCCACCGATCCGCCGGCGATATACACTTCTGAAATGGGGGCATCGATCACGCGGTCAGCGCCAAACTGATCGAGCAAACCCTTGGTGGCTTTGAACACGCCGCCGTAAATGCCGATATCCTGGCCGATGAGGAAGACGCTTTCATCGCGTTCCATTTCCTCGCGCATGGCCTCGGTGATTGCTTCGATAAATGTCGTTTTTTTCATTTGGTTATAGACCCTCTCTCCGCACCGGGAACTGGGTGGAATAGACATCCACGTAGGCTTCTTCCGGCTCAGCGTACTTGGCCTTATCGCAAATATCAACTGCCTCGTCGATCTCCTGGTCAAACTCCTCAACCAGCGCTTCGCGCTTGGTCGTCGTCAACAGTCCCAGTTCAACAAGCAGTTTCTCAGCCCGGGCCACCGGGTCTTTCTGTTTCCAGCCGTCAAGCTCCTGCTGGGATCGATAATCGGCCGGGTCGATTTCAGAGTGGCCATACCAACGGTAGGTTTTGCACTCGATCAAAGTCGGGCCCTGGCCAGCGCGAGCCTTGGCAATCGCCTCGGCAGCGGTCTTGTGAGTGGCGACAATGTCATTGCCGTCGATCGTGATGCCGGGGAACCCGTACGCTTTGGCGCGATCGGAAAAGTTCTCAATTCCTGCCTGCAACGTGGCCGGGACTGACTCGGCCCACAGGTTGTTCTGGCAGACATAAACGATTGGCAGCTTGTGAATGCCAGCAAAGTTGAGAGCCTCATGCCAGCCGCCTCGAGATGTGGCTCCTTCGCCAAAGAACGCCAGAACCACATTCTCATTTTTCTGGATCTTGAAGGCCATCGCACAGCCGGTTCCAACTACCGTCTGGCCAGCCAAGGTAGAGGACGGTGTAATCACGCCCTTGGGGCGCCAGCCAAAATGCACCGGATGACTCTTGCCTTTGTCGGGCGAGTTGACCCGGGCGTAAATCTGAGCCACGATCTTTTCCATCGGCACACCCTTGGTGACGCTGGCCCCGATTTCTCGATGGGAAGGGGCGATTATGTCGGCGTCATGCAAGCCATAAGTTGGGCCGACGGTCGTCGCTTCCTGCCCCACAGCTGAGAAATATGTACCGGCGAAGCGTCCCTGACGGAACAGCTTCCGAAATCGTTCGTCCAGAAGCCTCGTCTTGAGTAGATTGGAATACAATCCCAAAAGAGTCTCTTTGGGGAGGCCAATACTCTTCAACGACGGTTTGCTGGGTTTCTTTTTGTCAGGCATCAATCCTCCTGCACTTTATCAAGTCGTTTCTATACTTCTTTATCAATCGGCGTGGTCCAGTCCTGAAGACGTTGGCTGCTAATCGGGTTGGGCCCGGCACAAGACAGCTTCTGCCAACGTAATCTCTGCTACAATTCGTTGCCAGCGGCCGATTTCCTCATCAAAGGTGCCATGTCCGGAATTCCCTACGAGAGCCTAGTCAGTCTCTAAAGGGCTGCGACCTCTTCATTAGAATAGTACAGCAAAGAACCCGTGTCCAGGTTCCCTAAGATCCGAAGAATGTTGCCCTGCCGCCAGTTCTTTTTGAGTTGACCACGTCATGGAGTTGGCAGTCGTCCGTTCTCGAATCGTCGGCTGTCGCGGCTATAATTCGCAGATAACTTAACCGGTTGCCGTCAAACGCTCTTGACGAAGACCGCCGACGGGGGTAGATTCCTTGGGTGGGTTGCCTGACCATCGGGCACAATCGCAAACAGAGCAGCGTGGAGCATAAAATGACCGTTGAAGAAGCTGTCAAGACAGCCATTGACTATGAGATCAAAGTTCGTGACGCATATCTGGGAAATCTTGATGCGATCAAAGACGCTGTAGGCCGCAAAGTCTTCGAAGTCCTGGGTGAAGAGGAACAGGGGCATGTCGATTACCTGCAGGCTCGGTTGGCGGAATGGCAGGCGACTGGCCACGTCACTCCGACCAGTCTGAGTTCGGTCGTGCCATCGAAGGAGAAGATTGCCGCCGGAATGCGCATGTTGAAGGATACTCTCCAGGAGCGGGACTATGGCACAGAGCGCGAGATGCTCGCCAAAGCTCTCAAAATGGAGCAAGATACGTCGGCCTTCTATCGCCAGATGGTCAGCACTATGGACGCCGATGGAGCACTGTTTGAGCGGTTTCTTGAAATTGAGGAAGGCCACGAGGCGATCGTTCAGGCCGAGCTGGATTACCTCAATCGGACGGGAACGTTCTTTGATTTCCAGGAGTTCAACCTGGAGCACTAACACGCGTGTCTGGGGTGCCGAAATCGGACATCACCGGGAATGCGGGGCTTCACGCCGCCCGTGGTTGCCGGTGGCGAATGGTCACAACTTGACTACCGCAATATCGGAGCGTGGTCAACAAAATAGTAATCAAGTCGTTCATATGGAACGGAGCGAATGGAACAACATAAGCTGAATGCAATTGTCGCCCAGAGAATCGAAGTGACTCCGTCGTTGATTAAGCTGCGAGTGGTGCCCGACGGGTGGGAGCTACCGGATTTCACGCCAGGTCAATACAGCGCACTGGGCTTGCCATCGGAGGCTCCCCGGCATGAATCTTCATTAGATGAGAGCCACCCGCCAGTTGATGCAGATCGCATGATCAAGCGCGCGTATTCCGTGGCATCGTCATCGGTGGCCAAAGAATATCTCGAATACTATATCAGTTTAGCGCGCACCGGTTCGCTCTCGCCAAGGCTGTTCGCCTTGAAGGAGGGTGATGGCTTGTTCGTGTCACCGAAATTCAAAGGGATGTTCACGCTTTCGGATATCCCCGAAGAATTCAACGTCGCCCTGTTTGCCACGGGAACCGGCGTTGCGCCCTACATGAGCATGATTCGAACCGAACTGACGCGCGGACTGAGTCGTCGGTTTGCCGTTATCCACGGGGCTTGTCACTCGCGCGATCTGGGTTATCACGACGAGCTGAAGGCCTTGAGCCTATTGAGTCCGCAGTTCGACTA
>CAZHDS010000288.1:0-3660 GCA_964531495.1 uncultured Ignavibacteriales bacterium | reverse complement strand
TCGATCTCCATAACTCCATCGCCGGTATCAATAGGCCTATCCAGCGAAAGAGCCTGAATCCTCTTTTTGCGCAGATGGTCAATCGAAGAATTGGCGGCGATCTTATACAGCCAGGTCGAAAAGCGGAATTCGGAGCGATAGGAGGCCAGGGACGAGAAAGCCTTCATGAACGTCTCTTGCACCAGATCCCGGGCGATTTCGTCGTTGCGAACAATTCGATTAATGACGTGGAAAACGGAGGTCCGGTGTTTTTCCACCAGCGCCGTGTAGGCCTTCTGATCCCCGGCCAATGCGTTGGCGATAATGGCTGATTCTTCGTTCTGCAACTGCACCTCAGTCCAACTTTGTTCGGACGGTCCAACGTCTCTGCCGTCATTCCACAGTGTTGTAAAATAGCAGGCCAACCACCAACCCGCAACCAAACATCTGGAGGTTGAACAAAGTTGCAGAATCGCCTGGCTTTCTTGGCCCCCCTGGGTACGGCTTTGTGGTCAATCCGGCATAGCCGGTACTCCTCTGCCCCACAACGATTTGGGCTGCTCGCCCGGCAATCGATGGGGCCGCTTCAGAGAGATTACTTGAAACGGCGGCGCCAATATCCGATATAAAGAATATAACCGCAGGGGTATACGTGGAAAGATTTGCGATTCGACTACCTGCGGAGAAAGACGTGACATGAGATCCGGACTTGTCTTCCTGGCGGTGGCTGCAACAGCGGTCATCGTTATAGCTTCATCGTGCGCCAAAGACCCGACGTCATCCAATGAGCCGGACGTGGTCAACAATCTGGACAACTTCCATTTCATGATTGATGACGTATCCGATCACGATACCTTGCTGACCTACTACTGGCGCACCGGCGGAACCAGCGCCAACATAAACCAGATTGCCTCCATAACGGGGGGGTGGGCCTCGCTGCGAATAGTTGATTTGGACTCGACCGAGACCTACCAGACCGATTTCTCACAGAACGGTGATTTCCGCTCGGGATCAGGTTTGTCAGGTACCTGGAAAATCACGATAAGGTTGGCAAATTTCAGCGGCATGATAGATTTTCGAGTGCAGCGGCGCTGAAAACTGCCGCGAGAAGAATCAGTCGGAGAGGATCGGTCGCTTCACTTCATCCGGTTCAAGTGCATTAAGCAGCCAATTCATGCCGACTTCTTCCCAATCAAGCACCGTTGAGGCGTCGATGTACCTTTCCCACGGAGCAATGCCGGTCTCGCCCCCAATACGCCTAAATTGGACCGCAATCACCGGACTGGCAAGAATGACGACCGAGCGAACCATGCCGCTTCGGCGATACAGCCTCTGCCCTTCCTGCATCGCCTTCTGAGACTCCCGGTCCAGCGGAATCAGCGTCCTCATATCTACAAAGACAAAGAACTCGTCCTGGCAATTCTCAAGCATTCTCTCCGATTCCACCAGCCATCGCGCCAACTCACGCGGAGTCGCGACGCCACCGAAAGAAAGGCGATAACCCCAGGTTTGTTCTTCAATTCTGTACATATCTTATCTCACTTGATCGCCAGCACCCAATCACAAGAGGCCCTTATAGTTATCGTCAATAAGCGGCATTACTTTATGTTCCGAGTGCCTCGCCTTCTGTCAGCCCAGGCCTGCGCCAGAGAGCGCACGTCGGGCAACAGGCCACAAATGATCAGGCGGAATTGCTGGCGACGTGAAATACGAACATATATATTTCCTCACAGATGCCTTCCCGCGACTACAGAATCGCCTCATATTGCTCGTCACCGGCCTGGGGCGGTCTCGAAATGAATGTACTCTGCCTCGTGCGCTGGATGTCCGAGCACAACTGGTCAGTTAGGTTTTACGGCCCGGCGGATACTCGCCTACATTCCGAAGTCAGACGGCTTGACCTCAAAACCGCCGCAGTGGATTCCCGTCTGAAAGCGGGTGATCTGGTCAACGCCTGGCGTATGGCTAGCATGATCCGTCGCGACCGGGTACGACGCTTGATCGTCCACCAGAGCCGGGACCTTTTCATGGGCGTCATGGCCTGTCTAATGACGGGAAAACAGTGTCGGTTGATCTACAGCCAGCATATGCACATCGGTAGCGACAAACACGATCTGTACCATAGCTGGCTTTACCGCCGGATAGATGCCATGATCACCCCGGCTCAGTGGTTGGCTGACCGGGTTCTCGAGAAGACCTCGGTACCCCGGGAAAGACTTCATGTGGTTACGTGGGGGATCGAGGTCGAACGGTTCAGATCGCATAAGCCCGATAAACTTGAGGCCCGCACCAAATTCGGCCTGCCCGCCGATGCCGCCGTGATCGGACTGATCGGCCGGCTTGACCCCAAGAAAGGCCAGGATGTCGCCATCAGGGCTCTGGCCCAAGTTCATGCGGCCGGTCATCAGGCCCATTTGCTGATTGTCGGAGACCAGAGCTTCGGCGAGGGCGACGGGTACGCTGAGCGTGTACACCAGCTTGTCCAAGACCTGAACCTTGCCGAACATGTCCACTTCTTTCCCTATCAGGATGAAATTGAACAGGCTTACGCCGCCCTGGATATTTTTGTGCTCGCCTCCAAGTCAGAGTGTTACGGTATGGTGACGGTTGAAGCTCTGGTGTGCGGTCTGCCGGTTATCGGGACCAACGACGGAGGCACCATCAGTCTGATCGACCACGGGCGCAACGGGCTTCGAGTGAAACCGTTTGATGTTGACGACCTGGCCTCCAACCTAATCGACTTGCTCCGAGACAGAGCTAAAATGGATCGCCTGGGGCGTACGGCTTTCGAAGAAAGCGCCGAGAGATTCGATCATCACCGCCAGTGCCGAGCCTGGGGCAATATCCTTGACAGTCTGGATCGTCAGCCCACTACAGGCACTCCGGTAATGCCTGACCGGTGATAAAGAGGTGATCAATGAGATTCGAGACATCCCCGATAGTCAGGTCATTGTAGGTCGGATAGGTGCCGCCCGACTGGTTGATATCTGCTTCGGTAAGACACGGCAGGGCGGCCCCGGAAATAAAGAGGTGATCGATAAAAACCGAGATGTCACCAATCGTTGGGATGTCGTCGCCACTCATATTTACATCGCCCACGTGTCCTTGACAGCAGCCCATCGAGACCCCCGTGTGGAACAGGCCGTCGGTCAGCGCCGGTTCAAAAGAGTTGTCACCAGACACGAACTTCGGTGAATAATTGCCGTAGGCTACGAGAGCTATCGGGTTGGCCCCTGAAACGCTGGTGGGAGCTGTGAACCAGAGCGTGGCCACCGGCCCTTCGCCTGGCGACAACGGCGGTCTCGAGCCTGCCTGCAGAAAGATAGTAGCCCGGTCGTTGTTGTCGTCCAAGCTGATACCAATTGCCTTGTCGAAGTAGCTGGTCCGGGTTCCGGCCACCGTGAAGGAGTCGTAAGTCAAATCGAACGGGCCGGCCCACGCAAATGGAATCATAATTTCGTCAAGGGCCAGGTTGTTGCCGGCGATTATATCAATACTCAATTCCCCACCGGTATCGATCTCCACGATATCCCCACTCAGCGTACCAGAGTGGGCGGAAATCAAGTTATGACAGGGCTTGGTCAAGTCACCGTCGGGCGTGCTCAAGGTCAAAGTGACAGTATAGCATCCCGGATCGTAGTAGGTGTGGGACGGATTCGGATCGCCGGAACTATGACCGTC
>CAZHDS010000287.1:0-3665 GCA_964531495.1 uncultured Ignavibacteriales bacterium | reverse complement strand
CCTACTGACCGGCGCTGCCAAGGTTCTTGTCGTGCTCAGCATGCATCTTGCTCTGACGACAGCCGAGCATGTCCAGGGGCCTTACGTAACCGTGACAAGAACCAGAAATCACGATAGCATGTGACCAAATCCTAGCAAGTGCGACCGATGTAATCAAGGATGCGGTGAATGCTTCCTGAATGCGATGGAAGGACATGTTGTCCCGGCCGAGTCGTCACTTACATTTATATATAGGTTGTGCTTTTCCCATCCCAGAATGGAATTCCTCGTACGAATCTGGCAGACCTACCCAATACTGCTCGACTTCACGCTCTACTTCCTCGTCTTCGGCGCAGCGGCGCGGGTCGGTTTTGCGAAGTCCTTTCCAAGTCATGAAGGCAAAGTGCTCGCAGTGGCAGTCGGGTTGTTCTTGGCTGCCAGTCTAGCGATAGCCCAGCGCAAGCTCGGGTTTTCCCTTGAAAGAATGGGGCCTGTTGCGGCCTCGATCCTCTGCGGGGTTGTTCTCGTCGCAGCCTACAGATTCATGCAACACGCCGAGGTCCCGAAAGCCTTAACCGTACTCCTTGCCGGCCTGATGGCGCTCGCGCTTGCGCGGGCAGTCATGCCAAGTGCCACTGCACGGTTCCTGCGCGAGAATCCGGTGGTGATTGGGATAGGTCTGCTCGGTATCGTCTACTGGGCGTGGCACAGCTCACAAGGGTATCTGGATAGGATTCAGAACAAGAGGCCGGGGAAACTTCTTGGGAAACACCACATCGTGCCTGACGAGGGCCTACTCAGAAAAGAAGCGCGCTTCGCGAAGAAACGCGTTAAGAGTACGACACGAAAAGACCGCAAAGAGGAAAAGACCATTGCCTCTGATCTTGATGAGGCATCTGGTCTCCTCGAAAAAGGCAAGGACGATGGCGAAAATCATAGCCGGGTGATCCGGCTCTTAGACAAAGCCCTTGAAAAGGCGAATCATGTTCACAAAAACTGTGAAAAACTGCTTTGGCTTGACAATGCCCTCCGCCGATATGACTGGCGCTGGCTCAAAAAAGCTCACGCGTTAGACTTGAGCGACCTGACCCCTGAACAGCACACGCTGGTAAAGGACTCGATTCTGGCAGAAAGGCGAAGAATAGGAACAGAAGAGTATCTTGAGAAACTTCAGACCGAGGTCAATGGTCACATCCAAGCGATGACCGAGTACGTGCGTAGAGCCAAAACCAGCACAACAGATCGTTCGGCGGCGGGCGCTGTCGGCTGGCTCTCCAAAGCCCTTGAGGAAGAGAGGAAGGTCGAAGATACTGAGTCTAAGATCATGGACTGGGAGAAGCGGCTGATACGGCTGGTGAAGAAACAACTTGCTGAGATGGAGAGGGCCGGCTGAGTTGGGTTGGGTTTTACCGCACCCATTTCCTCAAGAAGAGGAACAACAGTTCCCAGTCTTCCGGGTTGTCAGGCTGCTTGCCCCGGAAATGGGTATTCTTCATTACATCGATGTCAGCTTTCGTGATCCTGTGCTCCTTCTTCTTGGCCTGAACAAACTCACGTAATCCGGCCGGGAGTTCACCTTCCGTTGGCGAGTCCTGGTCTTCCTCGCAAAACTCTGACACACAAACGCCCAGTGCACGCGCCAGTTTCTCGATTATTGAGAAAGAAGGCTCCACCTTCCCGCCTGTCTCGAGTTGCCAGACATAGGCTCTTGACACGCCTGACTCATCAGCAAGGCGGTTCGTGGACCAGTCCTTGGCTGAGCGAAGAGCCTTGATTTTCTTGCCGAGGTCCATGGTTTCCCGCTCCGTTCAGTCGCCTCGCCAAGGATACCATGACAGCCCGGCTATTTCTACAGAACATATTTTGCTTGCCAGCGAATAGCCTTTGTGGTATATTCTAGAGCACATAGGTTGTACGGGATAGAAAACGCCACCAGGAGGACCATTTCAATGGACATCACATGGGTTGAAACCGCGTATTCTCAACATGAAGGACTCTGCAACACGATTATCCTCATTCTGGTTTTCGGTGGGATGGGCCGTGTTGCTTTCTGGCGAGAACACGACGGACTACGTGTGGGCGGGCCGTTGGCTCTCGGGTTGGCTGCACTTCTCACCGTGGCTGCCTTGACCTGGGCACGCCAGGAAGGGAGAAGCATAGTGGAACTTGGCCCCTGGGCCGCGTTCATACTCGTCGAGGCAATCCTTATCATGGGCTGGGCCGCACTCCGAAAAAGCACCAAGTCGTGAGCTTGCACCACAATCTTCAGAGTGTCATCCCTAACTGAGCGCCTACCCTTCCTTCCACTGGCTTCGCCGATGCTGCACGGTGTATGACACTCGCGTTCTAGACTGGACGAAGTCCATGAGTGTTCATCGGGCTTGCGGATTCCTATGTCTTCTTCCTATTCGGCCAGGTGCCTATCCCATATGGCCGGATTCGGTGGCTTGGTCACCTACAGATGCCCTTGTACGTTCACCCTTGTTTGTCCATTTATTCCCTCCGGATTTGTCCCGAGGTATGCGAACAAATCGCGGAGGAAAAAGAAAATGAACGAAACAAAAAGATGGAACGTAAACGGCAAAGGACCTGTGACCAAGACCAGAACCGGCAAGTTCCAGGTAAGTACCTGGCACTGGAAGAAACTCATATCGCAGCCCGAAGAAACACAGGATCTATTTGCCGAACGCGAGATCGATGTACACCGTGCCAGCATCCGGTACAGCCAGTGGAATAGAGGCGCTCAAGAATGGGATGAAACAATTATCTGGTGCAACATCGACGACTTGCGAGATTTGGTGCAGGCCCTCGATGGCCTCAACTTCGAAGAATGAACACGGGAGGGCTTCCCTCCCCTTTTCTCTTCTTTCTCCCTTCCTGGCTTATGGCAGGCGAGAATGCTGTGCTTTGTTCGTGCCAATAGACCAACGCGGCAACTGAAGGCCACATGTATGGACCAGCGCGGAGCTGACAGGTTTTCCTCTTCCCCGCCCAGGAACGACCAGATACGAGCGGGGTACGATGAATTATTTTTTCGACTCCACAGGGTGAGATTCGAAAAAACTACACGGAGGTGATAAACGTGAGTTTAACAAAACAGATTCAATTACGGAAAGGCACAGTCTCCCTGAGTGTCTTCAAAGGCGAGATGGACGGCAAGGTCATGGTTTCGCTCGACAAGGACTTTGCCAGCAGGCGTATCAAAGGACCGCTGTTCTCGGAGAGTGAATTGTACGACTTGGTGGACATCATCAAGGATTACGACGAATGGGAGTCGAAGGTGGTCAATGGGCAAGCAAACGGACGACTCTTGGCCGAGGTCCCAAATCCTCGACCGGCACTTCCGGCTGGCTACGATACAGCAGTTGCGCAACTGGAGATTGAACAAGCAATCCGTGAGGTCTCCAGCAATGGGCACGTCAAGCAACAGGCTGCGCCGGCCACGCTGGCTCCCAACAACAGCCGCGGCAAGATCACAGTGCTGCCAACATTACCCAAGTTTCAATACGTGCACACTTGCTCGAAATGCGGCTGCCATGTCCAATCGACGCTGCGCATTGGAGGAACATCACTCAAGCTCTGCCCTGGCTGTGAACAGGTCCATCAGGTTATCAGTTAGGAGGTGAGAAGAATGTGCACCAAGCAATTCATCGACGAGCAAGGGCGACCACGGCTGCGGTGGGTTT
>CAZHDS010000286.1:0-3666 GCA_964531495.1 uncultured Ignavibacteriales bacterium | reverse complement strand
AGCTTCCGGCTCGGCAGGAATTCTCGGCTACGGACTGACTTTCAAAGTAGCCCGCCATGGAATTTCAGGTGCCGTCGGCGAGTATGGTGACTCAGAAAGCGGCTTTGGTCTGGACGTTGGGGCTCAGTTCCAAATGATCAACCCCCCATTGCTAAAAGAGCTCACCAGGGTCCCCCTGATCGGCACTTTCTTCCAACTTAGACACTTGATGCCCCTGCGGCTTGGCCTCAGTATTCGCAACGTGATATCCCCTGAGCTGGGATACGGCGGCGACGGCGACAAGTATCCGACTGCCCTGAGACTAGGCGCCAGTTACCGCCTCCCAAGCGATTGGCTTGTGCAGAACTCGCGGATTTCCTTGGTCAGCGATTTCGAGTGGCTGTACGACGACATGAACCGACTCATTCACTTTGATCGCCGCATTGAGATTCACAGTGTTTCGCCAGGTGCCGGTCAGTATTTCGGTACCGAGTTTCAATACCGGACGGCAAACCTGCAGTTGTCCACGCGCCTCGGCATGAGCCATGTTTATGACGATTGGAAGCCTTCGGCTGGCCTCGGGCTGGCTTTCGAGATGTCGGGCCTCGACTTCCAATTCGATTTCGCTCACGGTTTCCACGAGGAATTAGCTGACGATCAGCGAATATCCCTGACCATCAGGTTTGGTGGCAAGCGCGACGCCGAGTACTACTACGAAGGCTACTATTGCGAGCAGAGACAGACGAAGACGAATTTGTCCCCCAGGGTCAATCTGCTTCACGTGCTGAGCGAGTATCCTGATAACCTCGACATGGTCAGAGATGCCAGAGACTCGCTGGCCAATACGGTGGATACGCTCAACCGCATGCGCTATTATGAGATGTTTATTGACCTGTCGCTCGCTTACAACTGGCACCTCCTGGCACGTCAAGAACTGGAAATGGGCACCTTCGACTTAGCGAATACGCATGCAAGCAAGGCCATCGATGCCTACGAGGTTGTTCGCGAGAACGCAACCGTTTCCTTTTCCAGTGACGATTTGCTCAACAATGCAGAGAGCCATGCGATTGCCGCAATGACGGAGTCGGATGAAGGAAACGAGCGGCGGCACTGGCAAATGGTAGGACAGTTAGCTGGTAGAGCCATGGATGCCTATGATGGCACTCGCAATGGAGCAACGGTAACCGATTCGGATGGGAGAGACACGTGCCGGCATCGACAACAGGCAGGAGACATGACTGCGAGCGCAGGCGACCACTCGCTGCGCGCCGCTTACCTGCAGGGATTGGCTGCCAAAGCCACTGGTGATTTGTTGGACGCCGTAGAGCATTTTGGAAAGGCCCTTGGCACTACGGGAGAGGATTCCCGGAGTATGCGTCTACTATCGCTCTACGAGTTGGGGGTGTGCCTGATGGAGTCAGGACAGGCTGATTCGAGCCTGGAGGTCCTCAAGACGTTCTTCGACAACCCGAACAGCACTGCCGACAGTCTGTCGGACGATTATCCCCGGTTCCCGGCCTATCCGGACCGGAGGCTGAGCGATGATGCGCTCTACACGATTGCTGTATACTACCAAAAACAGGGACCGAACCGTGCCCGGAAGGCATTGGTATCGTTTGGCAATGTGTGCCGTTTTTATCCGAATCTCGACAAATGTCGCAACAGCGACATTGAAGGGCGCATAAGTAAGTTGATAGAGCGAATTTCAGAACGGACGGGGCAACAAGACGAAAGGACTAACTAAGTGGGAGTGTGTGAAATGACTAAGATTCGCCACGGTCGTTGTTGGTTGGCCGTATTTACGACAGCATTGTTGATGACAGTCCTGGGATCATCGGCGTTAGGCCAGGAAAGCGAGTTGGAGAACCCAAGAATAGGCGTCGTATCGATCGCAGCCACCGGCTCGGAGGCCGGGCAGTATTCCGAAGGAGACGCCAGTAGAGTGGACTTCCGGGTCGCCTGGGAACTCTGCGATGCGGAAGAGAATGGTGACAAAACTCAGTGGTCCGCCGAGAAATATCAAGCGTATTTCTGGAATACACCGACCATAGTGGGTGATCCCGAAATGACGGAGAACCTCCCGCCCGTTGGAGCCGATTCATCCGGTTTCACGGACAATCTTGAATATGTGTTCGAAGGCAAAGAACCGAACCAACAAAGCTACTTCATGATCAAGGGCGTCCTTGCGGGCGACGATATCAACGACTCAATGATCATCTTCTCCCCCGTCACCATGGATATTTTCCCGCGGCCGGTTTATGTGGTGACACTCTGGCAGAAGATCGGTGATTGGATATCGGAGAAGGGCCTGAGGACGCTGACAATCCTGATAGTTATTCTTGTGCTCTTCCTGGTTGGCATCTACTGGGCATGTCGTTGCTTCCAGAGACTGAGTAACAACGTTCTCTTCCCAGCCAGGGATGTACTACCAGTTACCATTGTAGAGAAGATAATCGGGAAAGCTCCAGACCAGAGTAATAGTGATCATGTGAAGATCATTGAGGCCGTCACAAGGTCGCTGGGCATCACCGATGAATTCCGGCCATCGAAAAGCAAAGACGATTCAAAACTGGAGGACCTACCGGCATACCGTGTGATTGAAGGCGCTGTCGAAGTATTCATGAACTCCAGTTCCACTCCCGCCGATGTACAGTCGACGCTGGAGAACCAAGTGGGGATCGAGCTGAAGGAGCTGCGCACCAATTCTATGGTCGACTGGATCTGGAACACCGGCTACGTTGAGCCGCTAGTTGGTCTGTTCGGCACGGTAACCGGCTTGGCCCTGGCTTTCTCCGCCAAGGTAGCCGATCGTGACTCTGACATGTATGCCGGTATCTTCGAAGCTCTCTACACCACTATTGCCGGGCTCTTTACCGGCATCGTGCTGGTACTGATGTACAACGCCTGCGATCATCGCTTCCACCGTGTGGAGGGAGCGTTCCAGAGGCTTGCCAGTGATCTTGCCACTCATTTGAGAAGGTAGAGAGGTTGATGATCGAGGAAAGGAGTGGCTGATTGTGGCCCTAAATTTCGTACGTCCAACCAGGGAGCTGGATCTTATCAGCCTGGTCGATATCATTCTCCTGCTTCTGATCTTCGCTTTGCTGGTTCAGTTTGGCGGTGAGAGCGGTAAGACCCTGACCCAGGGCAAGGGTGATAAGGAGACGACTCTGAAGATAGACATTGGCCGGGGACGAATACCCGATCGTCCCGAGTTGATACAGATTCGAGTCGTGTATGATACGGACACTAACCGAGTGGACTACCCGCCGGATAGGGAGTTCGTTTCTCTGCCGCAGACCAGCTTCATGGAATTGAATGAGGTACAGCAGACGATGAGGCACATCGATACGTATCTTAAGGCACCGATGCTGTATCCTCTCAAGGGTATTGAGGTAACGGCCGAAGGGAGTGTTCCCTTCAAACTGGTGGACCTGTTCGTGGGGCAATTTAGTTTCGCCGAACAGGAGAATTTCAGTCTTGCATACCGGCGAGGTCAATTCTGATGAAGATCTTTCCAAATTCCAACGGCAAACGCCGACTCGTGCTGTTTCCACTAATGGATGTCTTCTTCATCCTACTGATCTTCTATCTTTTCGTCGAGCAGTTTCAGCCGATGGCGGCCTTTGTAGACGTGCCCAAGAAATCCGGCACCGGCCAGGTTAACGCCGTAGTTCAGATTCTGGA
>CAZHDS010000285.1:0-3679 GCA_964531495.1 uncultured Ignavibacteriales bacterium | reverse complement strand
TCTCTTAACCCCCACAAGATAATCATGGAGCGGTTTCTTTGTCGAAAACACTTTGCTTGCAGGGTAGTCCTGGACTTTCATAATAGCTAAATCCTCATAAACAAAGTTCCATGCAGGATCAATGGTTCTCTTCCCCGCCATTTGCTCAAATGTCAGCCCTAGAATATTCGTGGCTTCCGGATTACTTAGCAAAATACTTGTATCGCGGGCATGCACAACTACTCCTACAGGAAGCTCGTTCAACGTCGACCTATATTGTTCTTCACTAGCCTGCAAATCCGCCTGCTGAGCGCGAATACCCACATCAACACGCCGCAGAAGGATAAACAGAAATGCCAATAGGCCTCCCAGAATGACCAATACTGCCACTGACAACATGAAAATGAGCTGAGAAAACGCCGCCAGTTCTCGGGAAATGTTGTGCATAATGATTAGATCGCCCACCTCGGCGCCCGAGGCATCGCACAATGGTTCGTTAATCACACGGCATAATTTGCCAGCAATATTTGCTTCAGCGGTTACGTCTTCATGTATATGGCCTTCTTCGCCAACAAAACGCCCGGCTTCGTCTGGGAATCCATCCAGCGATGAGTAGATGATTACATCGTCGGGAAAACGCTCCCAATCGGCATCTCGGCCAAGCATTTGCATGCCGGATTCCCATTGTTGACGGCTAAGGACGCTTTTTTGAATGGTAGCCATCAGGTCAACTCCGTGTTCGGCGGATATTTCTGCCAGAACATCCTCGATCTCTTTGCCCAGCTCAAAGTAACCGATGAGCGTTTCGCCATCGAAAACCGGCTTCACCACCCGTAACGTGAAGG
Organism: uncultured Ignavibacteriales bacterium; assembly: GCA_964531495.1. Classification (GTDB taxonomy): domain Bacteria; phylum Zixibacteria; class MSB-5A5; order GN15; family FEB-12; genus DAOSXA01. Next base: position 2,855 of record CAZHDS010000285.1, on the reverse strand, counting down.
TGCCAAGCGGTCCCAATTCAATGCCCGAAGCCGTCTGCTTTGTGCGCTCAGCCTCTAACGTAGTAAATCTGTTGATCAGATCACCGCTCTTCTCGGGTTTATGCACCCGTAGCAGATTCACCCGGTCGGGACGCTGGAAATAGAAGTGTGTAACACCAAACTCGTCCCGAAGTTGCTTGAAGACGGGTTCATAGTCTGCCAGCAGGTGTTCTCGGTCCTGTGCCTTTAGCGCATCAATAAGGTTCACTTCGCGGAGAAAACCATCTTCAAGAATGGCCAGCTCTTTGGTTTGCGTTGCCAGCTCTTTCTTGAACTCGTATGATACCGCCTCCATTCTCTCCTGGCTGGACTTGTTGAGATCTTTCCGCTCGCCCATTATCATGATCGCTATAAACCCGCCTACAAGCAGCAACAACACCATCGTCAGCGGAATCATCAAACGCCGCAGAACAGGTTTGACCGAAACATCTGTTTTGACTGGACGAATTACAATTATCCACGACACAACCACGATTAGCAGTATCAGCATAAGCCCAATAGGCAAAGCAGAGGCAACAGCGACATCCCAGTTCCAGTTGTCCGCATCCATGTCCATGCACAATACAGCAATCAATTCGCCTGTCTTCGGGTCAAAAAGCGGAACTGCACCGCTTACAAAAGCACCCCATTGGTCCGTGTAAGGTCCTTCTGTATCGGCTTGCCTGGTCTCAAATATCCGTCGAAAGCCATCGGGCACATCGTCGTAGATCATACCGGCCGGGGCTTCTTCCTCAGAGCCTATAGGCTCGTTGTCGACGAAGAAGAAAACCGCACCATCAGGTTTGCGGCCCAAGAGATAGATGAACCGGCAATTGGAGTTGGCTTTTTTGATGCGCGCTAACTGTTCCTTGAGTTGCAGATAGTCAGGCAAGTCCAGGTCTGCTTTCGTACCGGTGAGCGTCTGCAGGTGTTTGAGATTCACCGACTGCGCCACCAGACTGGTTTGCTGGAGCAGATCAGCACGCATTGAGCGGTCAGCACGGCAAGCTAGCCACCACGTAAAGAGCGACCCAAGTATAAACAGCAGCGCAATCATCCCGCTTATCCACAAGTTGTCGCCTTTGAATCTTTTCATGATAACTATTACCTACTAACGCGAGGATGCTCTGCAATTCCGTCCAACGAAGACCATCGCGGTTACCACCACTACGCCCTGCGAAGCAGCCCCTCGGCTATCCGGTCTAAAGGAAGCACTTCGCACGCGCCACCGCACAGCGCCGCTTCACGCGGCATGCCGTAAACCACCGATGTCCTCTCATCCTGAGCAATGGTGTGAGCCCCGGCTTCACGCATCTCCAGCATTCCCTTCGCGCCATCGGCACCCATCCCGGTCAGGATTGCACCGAGAGCATTCGCTCCTGCATACTTTGCAACGGACTTGAAGAGCACCTCAACACTGGGGCGCTGACGACATACCATGGGGCCGGTCTTCACCTCTACAAAGTATCGTGCACCGCTTCGCCTCAGCAACATGTGCTGGTTGCCTGGTGCAAGCAGTGCAACGCCAGGTATAACCGAGTCACCATTCCGCGCCTCCCGCACATTGATCTGGCACAGCCCGTCGAGTCTCTCAGCAAATGAAGCGGTAAAATGTTCAGGCATATGCTGAACAATAACAGTGCCAGGCGCATTCTGCGGGAAACGGCTGATCACGTCCTTGATCGCCTCCGTCCCCCCGGTGGAAGCCCCGATCGCGATAATCTTATTGGTAGTGCTGGTCATGGCGGACCTGAGCACCGGCTTCGCCTTCTGTGCCGAAGCCTTCTTCTGAGCACGGAACTTTGCCGATGATACGGCCCTGATCTTATCGGCCAGAACAACGGACATATCCCCCACGGCAAAAGAGGAACTGGGTTTGCACATCACCTCCAGAGCTCCTGCATCCATCGCCTCAAGAGCCAGCTTGCCGCCTTCGGCTGTCAGCGATGACACTATAATGACTGGCATAGGGAAGTGCTTCATCAACTTCCGAAGGAACGTAATGCCATCCATGCGAGGCATTTCCACATCCAACACGAGCACATCGGGACGAAGCTCAACGATTTTGTCACGCGCCACATATGGATCAGGAGCTGTTCCGACAACTTCAATATCGGGCTGTCGCCCAAGCTCTGCGGAGAACACCTTCCTGACTATCGCCGAATCATCAACCAGAAGAACCTTAGTCTTTATCGCCATATCCACTCCATCCTATTTACACGTCAATCAGAATGCTCACGATCATTGGCTGCTCATCAACCATCACCTTGATAACACCGTCATCGGCCGACAGTTCGCACCATTTACCTCTATCGGTTATTTCGAGTGATGGCACAGAGAGATTGACAACTTCCTTTGTGCCGTAGAGCTCTGCAACAAACTCACCGCAGATGATGTTGAGCAGTTCCTTTACAGCATCCCCGGCTGTCTCCGCGGTGATTCCCTCAGAATCAAGATCCCCCAGGACGTTTGCGGCAAGCTCTTTGCATAGGGGTGCAGGCGCTGTAATGCTCACTGACCCCTTGCCCGGCCCATCAAATGTAATCGCGGAGTAGAAATACTCGCCACGCCATTCATCCATCTTCCCTTCAGGCACCTCGGCGAACATGAACGCGAAACGCTCAAGAATACTGATGACTGTGTCACGCAGTTTGTCTGTGATCTCGTTCTTCATTATCTACTCCTTTGCAAAACTCATCAGCACTTCAGATTTACTGGATTCTTCCTCAACCTTTTCAACGACCTCAGAAATATGGTCTGCCTCAAGCCCTAGATACTTCCTTACCGTCTGATCGAAGGATGTAGTTCCGGAACGGCCGTCCCCTATGCCCTGCAGG
>CAZHDS010000284.1:0-3709 GCA_964531495.1 uncultured Ignavibacteriales bacterium | reverse complement strand
GGTGGGCCGAGAAAAAGAAATGAAGCTCATATTCTTACCCGAAGACCTTCCAGAAGATGGCAGTCCCCCAAATCCAGCCCTGGCGATAGCTCGCGGGTTCGAAGTTCAAAGGACGCACCAGATCGAAATTGATGATATGACAGTGGAGTGGACCGAACGATTGCTGGTGGTACGTTCTTTCCAGCACACCCAAAGGTCACAAACCTTGCTGCACCACCGATTGGAGAAGGCTGAAAAGGCCTTGAGAGCTTTGACCCCCGCTCGAGGCCGCGGGAAACGCCAAATCGAAGATGAAGTCAGTCTAAAGGCTGCTATCCGAGTCATCGAAAAAAAGTATCGTGTCCAGGGTTTCTTCGATTACGAATACCAGTGTGAAGTCACCGAGAGAGCAGTTCGAGCTTATGGCGACAAACCGGCCCGTACAGAACGCAAAGTACGTTTCCAACTGACGGTCACTCGCAATCAAGACGCCATCTCGAAAGCCGAATTCCTGGCTGGTTGGCGGATTTATGCTACCAATGCCCCTTCAGAAAAACTATCTCTCGAACGGGCCGTGTTGGCCTATCGGGATCAATACATTGAAGAGAACATTTTCCGCCGCTTGAAAGGAAAAAACCTGTCCATTACCCCGGTCTACGTGCAGCGTGATGATCATGCCAAAGGACTGTTTCATCTACTGACCCTGGCCGCCCGTTTGCTTGCTCTCGGTGATCACACTGCAAAGCAGGCTTTAGCTCAAGAGAATGCCGAATTAGCTGGTATCTATTCTGGCAATCCCAAACGCAGCACTGCCACGCCAACCACCGAACGGTTGCTCTCAGTCTTTGACAATATCCATCTCTTGATCCTGCCGGTGGCTGGACAAATTTACCACCAAATCACGCCCCTCTCTGTGGTGCAAATCCGGATTTTGGAACTCCTTGACCTTCCAACTTCCTTGTATACTCACTTGTCCGCAGAGGAGCTAAGCCGTGCCTCCGCGTAGTAACCAAGGAATTAGTGCGTCTACCGCTTGTATGTAATTGGTAATGTGCCGTTTTTTTGCTTTCTTCTTTACTTTTACTGGTTCATTGACCGGCTTCTAATCAGTATCTAAAGTTTTTGTATCAGTTTTTATCCAATCTGCTTTTTCGGCCGAGAAATAAGCGAACGTCCAGTGCATTCGCAAAAGAGTTGAATTATGCTTTTTGGCAGAGAAGAATTCTGAAATCTGTGATATGTTCAGTGCGGAGAGCTGCCCAGTTATGGTCGGCGGGGCAGTCGCCCACCCCGCCGCCACTCCAGAACTGCTCGTGATCGTTTCCGGTCAAGCAGCTCCTCAGTATAAGAGCCTTTGTCATAGGCACTAAATAGCCGAGTGAACTAAATCATGACAGTGACCATGCAGTAACGCCAGGTTATCGTAGCGGTTGTTAAGCCGGTCTCGATCCTGGTGATGAACTTCGGTGATGTCTTCTGTCATGAAACGCAGTCCGCAGTTTGCGCACCTGCGGTTTTGCCGTTTTAGCAGATTAACAACTCGTGTCGGTTTGGAAGGATCCCGCCCCAGACGTGCACCCCAGTACGGCCAATCACCATCGAAGGGACTTTTCTCGCCTTTGACCTTGGCATGCCGATAAACCCTGGTTTTGGCATAACGAACCAGGGTGCTCGTGCCATCGGAGAAGACGATCGTGTCCTTCACTCGTCGCCAGTACCGCCGATAACGCCAGCCTGAGTTTTTATTGCGGTGTCGAAAAGCAGCCCAGCGGGACAACTTCTCGTAAACTTGGTAATCCATCAGACCGAAGGTGGTAGCAGCGGAACAGGTGCGATAGTAGTTGGCCCAACCCCGAATGACGGGGTTGAGGGCAGAGACCAGGGCGGCTTGTGAGTTGCCCCGGTGGGAGCGGATCACGTCTTTGACCTTGAGTTGATGCCGTTTTTGAGCTTTTTCGCTGGGCCGGATGATGGTCTTGAACCCCGGTTTTCCCCGGTAAGTGCGGGTGCGGAATTTCGCAGCGGGGAATTGCCGGATGGAGAAACCGAGAAAATCAAACCCTGCCGGACCTTCGTATTCGTGAAGGGTGTGGCGGATGTGCGTTTTACTCGGTTTGAGCCGCAGGCCCAACCCCGCTAACCAGGTTTCAGCCTGCTCTTGGAGGTCTTGAAGAATGTCCAGGTCTTCGTGAATGACGACGAAATCATCGGCAAACCGGATGACGCCGGGCTTGTTGCGGTGAGAGCAAGACTTGACCAGATGTTCTTCCAAGCCGTGCAGGGCCACATTCATGAGGAGAGGGGAAATCACCCCGCCCTGAGGTGTGCCTGCCTTCGGGAAAAGCACCTTTCCATCATCAACAATGCCAGCCTTCAACCAGCCACGCACAAGTTTGACAATCGGTTGGATCGCTGAGAGTTTTTCAACGAGGGCCGAGTGCTCGATTCTGTCGAAGCATTTTTCGATGTCAGTGTCCAACACAAACTTGGGCTTGAGCCGGATGAAGTTGAAGATCGCTTCAACAGCATCGTGTGGCGAACGTCCCGGTCTGAACCCGTAGGAATTGGGTTCGAACCTGGCTTCCCATTCGGGTTCCAGGGCTAGCTTCACCAGGGCTTGCAAAGCCCTTTGAAACATGGTTGGAATGCCGAGGGGCCTGAGTTCCTTGGGGTTGTTCGGTTTCGAGATGTAGACCCTGCGAACCGGGTCATCTGCTTTGTGAGACAGGTGCTGCAGCCGCCGGGCGTAAGCCAACCGTTGTCTCGGGGTAAGTGAGGCCACCCCATCGACCCCCGGTGTGCGTTTGCCACGGTTGTCCTGGCTAACCTGTCTGACGGCAAGACAGCGGGTTGACCATGAGCGGAGCAGTAGTCTTTGCAAACTGCGGGCACGTCTGAAGTCACCCCGGCGTGTAGCTTGGTAGATGCGCTTTTGGAGCCGGAATACGTTCCGCTGGAATTTCTTCCAGAGGAGTTTCTTCCAATCTTCACTACGCCAGTCGACGTGTGCCTTAAGACCTGAGCTCTGCAAGTACCTTTACCTTCTCTTACACCGGGCTCACGTCAGCGTATCCGCATGTTTCCATGCGGCTTTTGCTTCTTGAGCCATCCCTCCCACCAGGGCGTCCGGCCTGGTCGCCTACTCTCCAAAGAGAGAGCCGTTGGTGGGTTATTCCGTTCCGAGTAACCATTTTCCGTGGTCTTAGGAGGATGCTTTACGCCGGGTTCCATTCGAATGGATACCATGCATAAGGGTACAGCATGGCCCGAAACCGTTCCCTTTTGGGCCTGCCTGACAGCCATTTGGCAGGGTCTGCCTGACGACGCTTCAAATACATCTTTGCTTGCGCTCTCCGTAACCACCCGCTCAACGTGTCGCCATGTTGGCTCATAGCTTAACGCCTTTACATCCATGCACTCCGACGATTGATAACCAGTCGCACGCCGTTGGATGTTGCTTTCTCCCGTCCATTTCGGGGATCGGAGTTACACCGATTTGACTACTCGGCTGTCAAAGTTCAATGACCATCGGGTGACAAGGCCGATAGTCAACGATCTTTGCCACTCAACCCTTGTATCTTGCGATACAATTTCGAGTGAACGGATCGCACACCCAAGTTGTAGCTGACCGGGGCTATGCCCCGCGGGTGAGCGACGCGATTTTTGGGTAATTGGTCTGGAGCAAAGCCTCATCAGGGTCAAACCCGCCCCGGCAGCTAAACAAATCGTT
>CAZHDS010000283.1:0-3714 GCA_964531495.1 uncultured Ignavibacteriales bacterium | reverse complement strand
GGATCATCTTCCTCAAGGCAGCCGAAGCCGGTCTTCCGGTGTTCCCTTACTCAGCGACGCGAGTCAAGAAATCACTCACCGGCAATGGCCGGGCCCCCAAGCGCCAGATGCAATTGATGATCACATCCACCCTCGGACTGGGCCAGGTCCCCGAGCCACCCGATGTGGCCGACGCTCTGGCGGTGGCTCTCTGTCACTGCCGCGCAATGTTGCATAACTATGCGGTGCCACAATGATCAGTCGCATCCGAGGATGTCTCAGTCAGCTCAGCGATACTCATGCGTTACTTGAGAACAACGGCGTATCCTATGAAGTGCTATTACCTTCCGCTCTGGCCGAGCGATTGCGAAGTGGCGGCCGGACGGGGGAGGAGATCACTTTTGAGACCATCTACTACATCGAGGCCGGCGACAAAAAATCGACGCACTATCCGAAATTAGTCGGTTTCGACAATGTCGTGGATCGGGAATTCTTCTCACTTTTCCTTCAGGTCCCGGGCCTGGGAATTAAGAAAGCTCTCAAGTCTCTGATCGTACCGATACGTGATATCGCCTCCGCCATCGAGACTCGGGACACCAGCGCCCTCAATCGTCTGCCCGGAGTCGGTGGCCGTCTCGCCGAGAAGATCATCGCCGAGCTGCATGGTAAGACGGCGAAGTTCGCGCTGTCTCGCAACGATGAGCCTCTGACTATCGCCAAGAAGACCGCATCGCCGTTTGCCGAGGAAGCGCTCGAGGTGTTGGTCCAGCTACAGTATCGGCCAGTTGAAGCGCAGCAGATGGTTGATGCTGCCCTTCGGGAGAACCCCAAGGCGCGTTCAGTAGAAGCGTTGTTGGACATGATTTTCAAGAGCCAGCGTCTGGCCGAAGAGGCTAAATAATGGTTCGCGAACGCCTGGTTTCGGAGTCGCAGATAACGCCCGAGGAGGATCGAGCACTATTATCTTTGCGTCCGAAGCGACTGGATGAGTATATCGGCCAGCATAAGATACGGGAGCAGCTTAAAGTAACGCTTGAGGCCGCGCGGCAGCGCAAGGAACCTCCTGAACATGTCTTGTTCTACGGCCCGCCCGGTCTGGGCAAGACTACTCTGGCCCACATAATCGCGGCCGAGATGGATGCCAAGATCTTCGCGACTTCCGGTCCCGCGCTTCAGCGGGCCGGCGATCTGATGGGCATCATGACCAATCTCAACGAAGGTGATGTGCTCTTCATCGATGAGATCCACCGGCTGTCATCGATCATCGAGGAATTCATGTATCCGGCTATGGAGGATTTCAAAGTTGATTTCGTGGTCGACAAGGGAGCTTTTGCCAAGGTCATCAACGTCCCGCTCAAGCAGTTCACGATGGTTGGGGCGACGACCCGGGCCGGGATGCTTTCGGCGCCGCTGCGAGATCGCTTCGGACTCTTTTATCATCTGGATTTCTATCCGCCCGAGGAATTGACCGAAATTATACAGCGCTCCGGCCGCTTGCTTGAGGCGGACATCGACGATGAGGCCAGTCTGACGATTGCCAAGCGCTCGCGAGGTACACCGCGGATAGCCAATCGCCTGTTGCGGCGGGTGCGGGACTTCGCGGTGGTCAAGGGTGACGGCCATATCGACGTCGATGTGGCTACGCGAGCTCTCGATGCCGAGGGCGTGGATTCGCTCGGATTGGATGATCTGGACCGCAAACTGCTCAAAGTCATTATCGAATACTACAACGGCGGTCCGGTCGGTATCGAAGCGTTGGCCGCCACTCTGAATGAAGAGGCCGATACGCTCGTTGATATGGTCGAGCCGTATCTGCTGAAGATCGGATTGGTCCAGCGCACTCGTCGCGGACGGGTGGTTTCGGCCCAGGCCGCCAAACATATCGGCCTGGCGGCTCCCAAGGGTGACCAGCAGAATCTGTTCTAAAGCATAACCAGCCCGGCCAATCCCAAAATACACCGAAATAGTTGTTGGCTAACGTCGTTAGTCTACGGAACTTGACCTCGTGTGGTTTGTGATTTGTAGTTGTCGGACGCACCCAGGATGGGATAAGTCGTCAGACCAGGCCAGCAGTTAGGGACAGCCTATGCAGGACGAACTGAAGGAGCTCCTCGATTCTCTGAAGGAACTTGATGACCAGACGGGGATGGTCGATATTCTTATCGCTGAGACGCTCGAGTATCGCGACATACTGATGGAAGACACGGGGGAGACCCTGTCCGTTGGTGATACGAAGGCCGCCCTTGATGCTCTTGAGGACCATTTGGGTGACGGAAACGAGACCGACGATCTGACCAATACGCAGCATATTCTCCTCGAGCGCTGGAAAAAGGCGATCAATCGGCTTTAGCAGGGCGTTGAAAAACTCAAAACAGAAGTCGAAATGGCAACTGCTTCGCATAATTCGTCATTCCTGCGAAAGGGCCTGTTGAAAAAGCCCTCGTGTGTCTTTGAAGTCCCTTCGACTCCGCTCAGGGTGACTTGGAAGACAGTAGCTTACAGATGGTCATGGTGAGCGGAGTCGAACCATGCTCCGGTTGTCTGGGCCTTCTTGTGCCTGGCAGACGCCCTAGTCTGCTGGCATGGATCTACTACGGGGCACACGAGGGCGTGTGCCGCCCACAAAACATAACTGTTCACGATCTGCAGCCAGGCAAGCTGGCTTAGGCTTCATTTGGATATTTCACTTTTTGATTATGATCTTCCGGCTGAACTAGTCGCTCAGTTTCCGGCCCAAAGGCGGGATCGGTCGCGGCTGATGGTGGTTGATCGCTCGGGCGGTTCACTCAGTGTTGGACCTTTTCGTCGCTTTCTCGATTTCGTCAAACCTGGCGATGCTCTCGTTGTCAACAACACGAAGGTGTTCAAGGCTCGTCTAATGGGACGCCGGGCCACCGGAGCCAAGGTTGAGATTTTCCTCGTGCGGCGGACCGAGCCCACTTCCGATTGCACCTGGCTGGCGCTGGTCCATCCCTCGCGACGCGTCAAGGAAGGGGAGGAGATCCTCTTTGATCCGTGGCGGGTGTGCCTGAAGGCTGACGTCGGCGGCGGGCGATGGCACGTGACATTCCGCTCGGAATCGCAGTGCCAGAAGATCATCGCGCGGCACGGTCACATCCCCCTGCCGCATTACATCAAGCGCGACGACCAGCCTACTGACATTCGTCGGTACCAGACTGTTTTTGCCAACAACGATAACGTCGGTGCCGTGGCCGCTCCGACAGCAGGATTTCATTTCACCCGCTCGATCCTCTCGCAGCTAGAGGAACTCGGGGTGGCGAAGATCGAAGTCTGTCTGCACGTCGGTCCGGGAACGTTCAAGCCGGTCAAGGTCGACAACATTCACGATCATGTCGTCGATGCCGAAGTCGCTGAGCTTTCGGCTGCTGCTGCCGACCAGATCAACGACGTGCGGTCCAAGGGGGGGCGGATATTTGCCGTCGGCACGACCTCGGTGCGCACGCTGGAGTCAGCGACCATGATCGACGGCCAAGTCCAGCCGTTTTCGCACATGGTTGATTTGTACATCAAACCGGGGCACAGATTTCAGCTGGTTGATGCCATGCTGACGAATTTCCATCTGCCCAAATCGTCGCTCATGATTCTGGTGAGCGCTCTGGCCGGTCGCGAGCGGATCATGGATGCGTACGCGGAGGCTATCCGCCAGCGTATGCGTTTCTACTCGTACGGCGATGCCATGTTGATCGTCTGATACTCGGTTGCACACCCCAAAAC
>CAZHDS010000282.1:0-3727 GCA_964531495.1 uncultured Ignavibacteriales bacterium | reverse complement strand
GGCCCGCGGAAGATTTGTGTAATTGCGCCTGCGCCGGTGAGCAGGCATCCGAGGCCCCAAGTCCTCAGGCGCCCTCAGGAAGAAGCTACGCTGCGGATATGGCTGCCACGATCGATGGCGTACAGTTGAACAGCATGCAGAAGACTCCGCCTCGCGCATCCAGGAGGTTGCGACATGACCTGCATGCTGAGCTGTGGGCGCGGTCCATCCCCGGTGTCGTCAACGGCGAGCCATTCGACGCCATGTTCTTCCAAAATCACGGCACTAATCCGTTTGTCGATACGGAAGATGATCATCTCTCGACCTTCGCTATCGACGTTGACGACGCTTCCTACGTGATGATGCGGTCATACTTCCAGCGTGGCCATTTGCCGCCGTCTGATGCCGTCCGCGTCGAGGAGTTCGTCAACCATTTCACCTACGACTACGAGCCGCCCAGTCGCCGCGCCTTTGCGATGCATGTTGAAGGGGCGGAGTCACCTTTTGGCCAGAACTGTCATCTCCTGAAGATCGGGATCAAGGGACAAGAGGTTCGTGAGCAGGATCGCAAGCCGGCCAATTTAGTATTCGTCGTGGACGTCTCCGGTTCGATGGATCGTGAGAATCGCCTGGGCTTGGTCAAACAAGGCCTCAAGATGATGCTGAAGCAGCTTCGCGAGGATGACATGGTCGGAATCGTCACCTACGGCTCATCGGCGGAAGTTGTGCTGGAACCGACAATGGTTCGGAGGCACGGACGCCGGATTATCGAGCAAGCTATTGAGGGGCTCTACAGTCATGGTTCCACCGCCGCCGAGGCTGGTATTCGTGCAGGCTATCAGATGGCCGCGCGCTCCTTCCAGAAGCGGCACATCAATCGTGTAATCGTCTGTTCCGACGGTGTTGCCAATGTCGGCCAGACCGGTCCCGATGCAATCCTGCGAGAGATCAAAAAGCACACTGAGCGTGGGATTACTCTGACGACGGTCGGTTTCGGTATGGGTAACTACAATGACATACTGATGGAAAAGCTGGCCAACAAGGGCAACGGGCAGTATGCCTACATCGATGACAGCAAAGAGGCCCGACGCTTCTTTGTCGAGAACCTGACCGGCATGCTCCAGGTGATCGCTCGCGATGTCAAGATCCAGGTCGACTTCGATCCCGACATAGTTCGTTCGTATCGCCTTTTGGGGTATGAGAATCGCGATGTGGCTGATAACAAGTTTCGCGATGATAAGGAAGACGGCGGCGAGATCGGTGCTGGCCACCAAGTCACAGCACTGTATGAAATCAAGCTCAAGGATCGTCGGCGCGGGTGGTTCGGCGGTCAGGATATGGCCACCGTCTATGTCCGCTACAAAGATCCTGATAGTGATGAAGTCACCGAGGTCAAGCGGGCCATCCAGCGGAACGTGATTGACAATCGTTGGCAGCAATGCAGCGATGATTTCCGGCTGGCGACAGCTGCTGCGGAATTCGCCGAAATCCTCCGGCACTCCTATTGGTCAAAGGGATCACGGCCGGGCGACGTGCTGGCAATGGTAGAGGGAATCGAGTACACTCGCGACGAGGACGCGCTGCGCGAATTTGTGGAGCTCGTCCGCTGGGCGGACAGTTTCGACGAGGAGTTTGCCGAACGATAAACGGCGGGGGGAGCTTTTCAACGGGATGGGCCGGCAGCTTGCCGGCCTTTTCTTTTTTGGAAGTCTCAGGAAAACTTCACACGTGACGGGCCACAGCTGCTCCGGCGAAGAGCGCCGCAAAACCAAGACCGTTCTGCAGAACGATGTTAGCCAGGGCGGAAGCCCAGGCCTGCGATTGCATCAACTGGGTCGTTTCCAGGATGAAGGCAGAGAATGTTGTGAATGCACCCATAAACCCGATCAGTACCAACATTCGCATTTCAGACGATACCGTCCAGCGGCTCTCGAATAGCGTCCAAAGGATCCCGGCTGCAAAGCAACCAGTGAGATTGACGACCAGATTGTCGAGAGGAAACGGAGCCCCGTTGACTCGCTGAACCACCCGGGCCAGACCATAGCGGGCGAGAGTACCGCAGGCACCTGCAACCGCCAGCCAGACCAGTTTTGTCATCACAATAGGGACCCTTCTGAACAATGTCCTTCACGGCGGCCGATGGCACGGTTGACCCTGTCTCGTCAGTCAAACCCCGCCTGAAGTAACATGAGAATATATGCCTTATCGTCAGAAAGCCAAGGTGATTCGTCTGCAATCACGCCTTTCTCTCTCCTGATGAGCATCTGGAGGGGGACCAAGGTGCCGCGCCTCGATCAACAGCCATCCCGGTCGCCAATGAAAAAGCGCCCCGAACTATCGGAGCGCTTCTGTCCCACGCAGGAGATGCAAACTACTACGTATTGGCCTCAATCGTATTGAAAACGGAGATCCTTCAGGTCCTCACCAAGATCTATTTCCATGTCACGCAATTCATCTTGCAGATCGCGCATATCGGCCTCAAGGTCGTCCAGGTCCAGATCGATCTCGATATCGTCGTCGTCGATCCAGTTGTGGAACCATGAATTGCCCCTATTGCCGGAGTGAATTCGAACATTGGGAAAACGCAGGTCTTCGAGAGCGTCGAGATCTTCGAGAGCCTCGAGACTCTCCAGGCCAGCCAGTCCCTGCAAACCTTGCAGGCCCTGTAAGCCATGGAGCCCTTGGAGGCCATGCCATTCAGAATCATCGTCGTAACCGAAAAAATCGTCGTCACGCTCGCCGACTTCGACATCGACCGTGACTTCCTGACGATCCCGGAAGACCTTGATAGTAAGCTTGTCCCCGACATCAGCGTCGCTAACATCCTCAACGACATCGTCGGATTCACGGACTGAGTGACCGTCGATAGCAACAATCACATCGCCAGCTTTGAGGCCAGCTGTCTCGGCTGGGGAGTCTTCCGCAACTTCCACAATGAGAGCACCCCGGCCCCGCTCGACGCCAAAATACTCGCCCAATTGGCGGGTCAAACTCTCAAGCCGTACACCGATGTATCCGTCAGGCGTGTTGTTATGACGACCGCCCAAATAGCGCACATTGGGAGTATGGGAGTAGATATACCGAGATGACCGATATGGCGTCTCGCCGAGGGTCGCAGTGAGGGTCTGGGTGGCATCGCCACGCATGATTGTCAGCTCGACCTTGTCGTCAACCTCGAGATCGTCTAGCAAATCAGACAAATCGTCGGAGTCATAGACTTTCTCGCCTTGGACAGCAATAATCACGTCCCGCTTTTCCAGGCCAGCATCCTCGGCCGGAGAGTCATCGACAACCTTGAGAATGAGCGCACCGTATTCGGTGCCGAGGTCGTATTTCTTGACCAACTTCTTATCGACAGAAGTGTTGGTAACACCCAACCAGACGTCGTCATGCGAACTCTGGCGATATTTCTTAGCCACGGCCGTGCCCACGACCAGAGCCGCGAGTACCAGAGCGATCAGGGCCAATTTCAGGGAGAATCTCATAACCTACCTCATGTGATTTCGTGTCCACTTTGCTTAACCGCTTGTACGTGCCTGCGCCCGCCGGAGTTGCACTCCGGGACGCAAAAACAGACTAGATGCAGGTCACGACAAGGCCAAATGGCTGGGTTTTCCGGGCCAATACCGGGACAGATTGGCGAGGAGGTGCCGGTCATAAATTCGGTTGACAATCTGCCGAAAATGATTATACATAGGGCCTTGCCGACTGGCGTGCATCGCTGGCTGGCGACTGACTGTTTTGGTTT
>CAZHDS010000281.1:0-3732 GCA_964531495.1 uncultured Ignavibacteriales bacterium | reverse complement strand
CGGGGTGCCAGACCGGATCAGCCGCGATTCCTCCCACAGTTCCTGAGCGTCCGCCAAACAACTCTCGCAGTCATAAAGATGCAGCTCGAACGCTTTGCGGTCCTCGTCGCTGAGCATACCTAGCTCGTACTGGTGAAGCTGTTTTCCCTGGTTTTCGTCGGTACAGCGGTTTTTCACTCTATCGTACCTTTCTTCAGGCATTTCTTCAGCATCATCCGAGCGCGAGAGAGAATCACATAGAGATTATTCGGCTTGATCTTCAGGTTCCGGCAAATGCTCTCAGTATCGTACCCTTCGTAAGTCAGTCGCAGAACTTCTGCGTACCTAAGATTGGCCCCGGCCACCTTTTCCAGACACGACAACAGCCGCCGCCGAACCTCCGGATCTCCGCTGTTGCCGATACCCGGTTCCACGTTCTCGCCTGATGCAACAAACATGGCTGAGCGACGAGAACGGTCTTTGGTATATCTTAGCATCTCAATATTCAAGACTCCATGAGCCCAAGCCGCAAAACTGCGTCGGATCTCCACCTGTTTGTACTTGCTGAACACCGCCGCCAAGGCACTCTGAACAACGTCACCTACATCGGACTCATTCCATATCCTATGCCGGGCAAACAGGCGAAATCTTACACTGAGTTCTTCGAACAATTGCTGTTGGGCGTTTTCATCACCCTCAACGGATCTTCTGTACAATGTCTCCAGGTCCAATACGCTCTCCGACCATGAGGATTCGTCCGTTCTCACCCAGCAATATAGTGAATGAGATTCCATCAAAACCAAGTATTTCTGTCAAAGAGACGGCCAAATGGAGTGGTGTGCGTAAGATCCGGCCCGTATTGGTGGCTACAAGTTAGCAAGAAGAAAGCCACCTGAAATCAGGACAGAGAAGGAATCAACATGTCTATACGGATCATTCTGCTCACAATCATTGTCGCAATACTGTGCCAAACCAGTGGTTTTGGTCAAATTCCGGTGAACAAACCGGAGTGTGCCGTTTGGGACTCACTTCACAACCGATATCTCGTTTCGCTCAACGTCCAAGGTAGAATAATGGCGGTCGACACTTCGGGCATTGTCACGCTGTTCAAGGACTGCGGGCAGGGTATCAACTCCGCCTGCATTTCCGGCAACACCTTCTACCAGGCCAACATGACCTCGGTCTCAGGATATGACCTGGAGACGGCCGATCTGGTTTTTGATGTCAACATTCCGGGTTCGCTCTACTTGGGCCCGATAACGGCTGACACGTCCGGCAATCTCTATGTCAATGATGTCCGGACCTTCAGTGGAGCCGGGGAAGTTGACTATGTCTTCAAGATTCGGCTCAGCGACGAAGCGATCTCGGAGTTCACAACTACTGAGCGCGGTCTCGGCTATTCGCCGCGTGATATTGTCTTTGATGCTAAGGACAACCGTCTGCTAATCATCGGAGCGACAGCACCTGTCTACATTCAGGCGATCAGTCTTGAGGACTCAAGCGTCACCAATATAGTGAAGTTCGAGACAGACTACAGCAATGGCCTGGCATGGGATCAGTTTGGCAATCTCTACGCCACCGGCTATCTTAACGGTACTATCTACCGCTATGATTCTCTGATCACCTCTCCCCCGGAGATCATCGCGACCGGATATGACGGTCCCTGTAACATCGACTACAACCCACGCGACCACGTCATAGCCATCCCCAACTACTTTGGTGATCGTCTCGACTTCTTTCAGGTGGGACTTCCGCGGCCGACCTGGCAGGCCTTTTCAGATCTGACCGGCGGCGATGGCGATGGAATCCCCGAAGCTGGTGAGACCATCGACCTGGAGTTGGCCCTTTACAACACCCATTTTCTTCCTTTGACAGACCTATCCCTCAGACTGCTTTCGGTCAGCGGCGGGCTCACCATCCTGGACAGTACAGCCAGCATCGCCGCCATTGCGAGCCTTTCGGAAGCCAGCAACGAAAGTGATCCACTGAGATTTGCCATTCCGACCGGATATGGCAATCAAATGGACACCTTCCTGGTTGAGTGGGCTTATACTAGTGACTACGGAACCAAAGTAGATACGATGGCATTTGTGAAGCCGATCGGCGGAGCATCGGTTCTCCTGGTCGATGACAGTCACTTGAGCGGTGTGGATGACTACTATCGTGATGCTCTCACATTGATC
This sequence comes from uncultured Ignavibacteriales bacterium, assembly GCA_964531495.1. Taxonomy (GTDB): domain Bacteria; phylum Zixibacteria; class MSB-5A5; order GN15; family FEB-12; genus DAOSXA01. Next base: position 1,570 of record CAZHDS010000281.1, on the reverse strand, counting down.
GACTCCACCTATGATATTTGGGATGCTGCGTTCATGCCCCCACCACAATCGTTGATGAGCACGTTTGATGTCGTGATTTGGTTCACGGGAGACCAACGCAAGCAGCTTCTCAACGACAACGAAATAGCGGTCATGTCAGAGTATCTTGACGGCGGCGGCAACCTCATCCTCTCTGGCCAGGACCTCGCCGGTCAGTTGGATACGGTGGACCAGGCATTTCTTAACGACTACCTGCGCGCTGAGTTTTCTCACTCTCAGCCGTATCCATACATGGTCGCCGATTCGTCCAGTTCGGTGTTCGAGCTATCCGACCAGATCAGACTAGGCGGTGTTGGCGCCGCGAACAACCAGACGGTTGCCAATCGCATCAGCCCCCTCAACGGTGGTGAGGCCGCCCTCTGGTACTACAACTACGATGACTGCAGCGCGATCTCATACAGTGGCAATTATCGGCTCGTGTTCCTGGCCTTTGGGTTCGAGGCAATAACTGATGGCGACCCACAGTGGACTGATCGCAGTATTATATTCGACAGGCTCATGAACTACTTCGACTGGGTCAATCCGTTCTACTGTTGCGTAGTCCCCGGCGACATTGATTATAATGGCGAAGGGCCAAACATCGCTGATTTGATATACATGGTCACGTTCATGTTCCAGGACGGGCCCGATCCAGCTTGTACTCAGAATATTGATATCGACGGCGATGGCGAAGGACCCAATATCGCAGACCTGATCTATATGGTAACCTTCATGTTCCAGGATGGTCCGCCCATAGAGTGCCCTTCCTCGGGAAGGTAAATCGTCATCTCTCTGCCATAGAAACGGCCACCCATCCAGTAGGGGTGGCCGTTGTCACAGTTCAGAAGTCTGCGAAACCGCTTGAAGATTACAGCCTAACGAGTTCTACCCGACGGTTGTTAGCTTTACCCTCCGGGCTGTCGTTGGTATCGATGGGCTGTGATTCGCCCCGCCCCTTGGCCTCAAGACGCGCGTCATCGATGCCGTAGTTCTGGATCAGGTAGTGTCTCACGGCAGCTGAGCGCTGGTGAGACAATTCCAAATTGTGCTCCTCAGAGCCGTCGCTGTCGGTATGTCCTTCGATTGACAAACGGAGCGAAGGATCCTCTTCCAATAATTGACCGATGTTCTTTAGGGTCTTGAACGATTCCCCCTTGATGACATACGAGTCCGGATCAAAGAGAATGCCGTGCGTAACGATGCGCCCAGTTTCATCGAGTTGCTTGCGTAGGCTCTTGCCACCTTCGGCCAACCGGAAACTCTTAATCATGCAATGATTGCCTTCATCCTTGTAAGGATACATACGAACCTTGAATCCAACCGGGCTGAAACCTTCGACCTGGGGCACGTTTGCCACTCGCTCCTGGTCTATGTAGCATTTTATGGAACGCTTGGTGGCCATGATGCGCATCGTGTGAACGCCCTTGGACAGGCGCTCATCGAGCGTCTTGCTGGCCAAGTGTTTGCCCTGGATTTGCAGAGTTGTGCCCTGCCCTCCGCTGAACTCAAACTGAGCAAGCTTCTTAGATTTGGCATCAACCCACTGGATATA
>CAZHDS010000280.1:0-3750 GCA_964531495.1 uncultured Ignavibacteriales bacterium | reverse complement strand
TTAAAACAATGAAATTCCTTATTTTACTATTTTGAGGGCTGACCCCTCAGTCCCTACCTTTGGGGTCGTGGGATCATCTTCTCCTGAGTTGCCAACGTCGAAAGTGACCGGCGCAAGTGAGCCGCAGAGCAAAGCGGCGCGGCTTACTTGCGTACGTGTCCACTTTCTGGTTGGGGCTTCACTTCTTTCCAGAACTCCTTGGCGTCAAACCACTGAACAGAGCCGTCATCGAAAAGGATGTTCCCGCCTTTGCCGTCGTGATTCTCCGGTGGACAGAAGGCGACGGCGGCATGAGGAGGCGTCACTGTCCCGAGTCCCGAAGCCATGACGTAGTCCGACCATTGGCGAAGCGAAGGCAATGGGCCGGGATTGTGACCGCTTGATGGGCAGATGAACAATCTGGGATTAGCGGCGTAGTTCGTGATCGCCAGTAGGTCCGGCACCCCGTTGGTGTGATCCATGGCGTACATCATGCGTGCTTTGCCGATCATGATCAAGTTGTTCATGCACGCGACCCGCCTGGCGCGCTCACTCGAACATGAGAAGGAGCAAGGACAAAGCCCGATCAGAATCCCAACGATGACGACCAGTGCAAGGATCGCTACCGGCGAAGTGCTGTGTTTCTGGTCTTTCATTCTCTCATGCCCCAACGTCTGGCATTTGCGTCTCCGATGAGCGGAGCTCATTCGGAGTACGCTGCATGCCCTTGAAACTTACCTCAAGCGCGAAATTGTGGTTCGTGATAAAATAAATACCCAGTTGGGGATATTGAAAGGAGGTCCCTGACTTAGAATCAGATTTAATGATGTACCAACATCAGAAACATTAACAAGAAACATAAGAAAGGGACCTCCAAAATGAAGTTCTACAAAACCACTACAGAGTATAACTGCGGGATCGACCTACATTCAAGACAGATGTACATGTGTTTAATGGACAGTGAAGGCAATAAGCTGGTTCATACCAATATAATAGGGAATGATTTCAGCTATTTTCTCAGCAAGATCAAGCCGTACCGGCACGATCTGACCGTTTGCTGTGAATGCACATTCAACTGGTATTGGCTTGCTGACGCCTGCCAGGCCGAAGGGTTGGAGTTCGTTATGGCTCATGCTCTATACCTGAGGCTTATCCATGGTGGCAAGAATAAGAACGACCGTATCGACTCTGCAAAGATTGCTCATCTGCTTCGGTCGAACATGATCCCTCCTGCCTATGTCTATCCTGTAGAGAATAGACCTGCCCGGGATCTACTGCGTAAACGCATGGCCTTCGTGTGGCGTCGGTCAACATTACTGGCGCAGTTAACTAACAGTGTGTACATCCTCGGTCAGGAACCCGTAAAGAAGACACAACATAAGGTTCGTGACAAGTGGTTTGATCAACTACGGGTTAAATATGAGCATCCACTGACCAAGATGGCCGCCGAAGCAAATATGTATATGGTCAAAGAATACGACAAAATCATCGACCGACTGGAACGGGCTATAGTTAAGGAAACCAAGAAAGAGCGTTGTCGTGACTATAATCTCCTTATGACCATTCCTGGTGTCGGCAAGATCCTTGCTCTGACAATCCTACATGAAGTTGATGACATCTCTCGTTTTCCGAGTGTTCAGAACTTCTCCAGTTTCTGCCGCCTGGTCAAGGGATCAGTCGCCAGTGCCGGCAAGTTCAAAGGGCTGCGCGGCGCCAAGTTGGGTAACCCATATTTACGATGGGCTTTTGGCGAGGCTGCTGTCATTTGCAAACGAGATAACGCTGAAATAAAAACGTATGCAAAGAAACTCGAGAACCAGCGGCCCAAGCAGGTGGCAAACGCTATCCTTGCAAACAAGTTGGCCAGATCGGTTTATTATATGCTCAAGAACGGCAAAGGATTTGATCCCAAGGTCTTTGGTAAAGGCTGTTAATTAATTTATGGCGATGGCAATAAGCCAGAACTGTCCAACTGGAAAACATGAAAAGCTCTACGAAAGACAACATATGACTTTGCGGCATTACTCAATACCTCCGTATTGTATGACCGCTCAGGTTGTCGTGAGCAACAGCATTGCGTCGTTGCATGCTGTCATGACGAACCAGTGGCTTTGAATGGATGTTGTCATCGCCTTTACAATTTATTGGATCGACAAAGGAGGTATCCGCCCCTGGTGCAAGCTCGACAATAACTGGACCGTGAACAATTGGCTACGCCTTAGAGAAACGAGAACCAGCTGCTAGTGAATGAGTAGCACCAGGGTATACCGAAATATGTTTCTGGATCGTCCCAGCATTTATGCCGGGACTTACGGAGCCCCGTCTCCAACGGGGATTTCCCGACGAACCAAGATGGTTGTTTGGCAGGAGTCGATCTCCAGCCGCTAACTGAAATTAAGACGGAACTGATTCTGTCGATTAGAATTGAGCAATTAGGATATACATAAAATTGCTCATAGGGAGCTTTTTGTGCTTGCATCATTCGCGCTTATGGTTGTTGGCTCCCTATGGGATCATTCTGTACGTTATTGTCAAAGGGGGTCTTGCAATGGCGAACGAATAGAAGGCGGTCAGGGAGAGTGATGCGAGCGTGATGATGAGCAAGGCGAGCAGAAGCGTTTGCTCGTGCTTGCGCCAGATGACCGCCGCCGTCAGAAGCGTGACCAAACCCAGAATGGGGGTAAGCATGCCAAAGCGAAGGGCCAAGGTGGTTGGAGTTGGCAACGGCGGCAACTCGGACGTGGCTGTGATGACCTGACCGAAATGACTTGCGGGTTCAAATCCATCACCAAGTGTTTCGCACCAATGGCGCTCCATCGCCCAGCGGCTGAAGAAAGTGCACCAGCCAAGAAACAGATGGGCGATGATGCAGAGCGCCAACAGAATCAGTGTCTTTCTATTCATATCTATTCAGAGCCAACGTTGAAATGAGCATTTTTCGCGGCTACGCGAAAATATGCTCCATTTTCTGGTTCGATGATTCCTTCATTGTGTTCCTTCAAGTCCGGTTCGTGAAATGAAAAAGGCTCCGGTGACGATGACGGACAGGAACCACGTCCCGATCATGCAGAGGAAACCTGCTGCAATGTGAATGGCTTTGCGTCTCGGGTTGACGGCGAAAAGACGCGACATGAAGAACGCTAGCATGATCACCGGGATGGCATAGACCAAGGCCCCTGCAAACGGAATGTTGCCGAAGAAGACGCATGACAGAACCAGCAGGGCCGGAATTCCGAAGATGAGGATCAGATAAGCTTTGGTCATCTCTTTCATCTTGTCATCGAACGTCCCGCATGACAGTTTTTGAAAAAGCGGGCTTTTTCAAAATACTTGTCCATGCGATTGTTCGGACTCAATCAGTATTTACCAAGCACCCCAGTGCTTGACTCTAGTTACTTCTTTTCTGTTTAGATCACAGTAGACCATTGTACCCGTGTCAGCACCGGGAGAGAGGTGAACGAAGAACCTTTTGCCCTTCTCCCACCCGGCTGCAACGATGCGACCAAAGTCCTTCGGGAAGCCGGTAATCCTGATGGATTGCGTGTCGGTTGAATCAACGACGAGCACGGTTCCTTTCGACTGGTTGTGCCAAGCGGACCTGGAGCCAACAGTCCAGTGTTTTGAATATCCGGTGAGATCTGGAGAGTCCACGACGGAGAAAGCAACACTCGCTCTGGTGCGATCAAGATCGACTGAATTAGTTGAGACACTTGCGCACCCGACAAGTGCGAGGAGTGATGTGGCAATCCATGTTTTCATCATATTGGTCCG
>CAZHDS010000279.1:2716-3763 GCA_964531495.1 uncultured Ignavibacteriales bacterium | reverse complement strand
TTGGTCTCCGTCTTCAGCCAGCGTAATCTCATAGTCCTCACAAAGGACTTCCATGAGGAACTCGCGGATGACCTCTTCGTCGTCAACGATGAGAATTGATCTCTGGGCCGAATTATCCATAAGCGGGACTACCTCACTCGTTTCTGTTCTCGGTCTAGAACCAAGGTATCCTTGTTGTTGTCGGCCGGTTCCACCGGTTTCTGAACCGGCAGGATAATTGTGAAGGTAGTGTACTGCCCCAATTGCGAGTCTACCTTGATTTCACCACAGTGCTCTTTGACAATGCCGTAGCTGACTGACAGGCCTAAGCCGGTGCCCTTGCCCACCTCTTTGGTCGTAAAGAACGGCTCAAATATCTTGTTGAGATTGACTGGCGAAATGCCTGATCCGTGATCATGGAAGACGATTTCGACCGTTCCGCCAAACTCTCCCAACGCTTTGGAGTAGTGTGACTTGACCTCAATTGTCGATTGGGCCGGGGAAGCGTGCATGGCATTGAGAATCAGATTGGTAAAGACCTGCTGGAGCTGACCGGCGTTGGCCAGCAAGGTCGGAACCTCCGGATCCAAATCGACAGTCAGGTCGATCTGACTCATGTGTAACTGGTGTTCCACAAAGGTAATAGTATCCTGAATGACGGCGTTTATTTCGACATCATCGAAGTCCGTGTTCCGCGACGATCGGGAGAATCTCAGCAGATTCTGCACAATAGCCTTGCATCGGCGAGCCTGCGTCTCAATGTCAGTAAGGTACTTGATGTAGGTTGAGACGTCGCCCGTGGGATTCGGTTTTTCCATCTGCCGCTTCATCTTCTCGAGGGTGAATTGGGCGTACCCAAGAATACCACCCAGCGGATTATTAAGTTCATGGGCTACGCCGGCCGCCAACTGACCGATGGCACTCATTTTTTCTGACTGAACCAATTGGGCCTGAGCCTCTTCCAGCTGCAAGGTCCCCTGGATGATCTTGTCTTCCAGGGTTCGGTTGTAGACCTCAATCTCATCCCGCGAAAGCTGTAGCGACTCGATCATCTTGTTGAAGGTCTAG
>CAZHDS010000279.1:1922-2706 GCA_964531495.1 uncultured Ignavibacteriales bacterium | reverse complement strand
CTAACTGGCCGATCTCATCAGCCTGATCCAGCTCAACGCGCCGGGTCAGGTCCCCCTGGCTAACTTGATCGGTGACCCTTACCAGCATGCTGATCGGCCGGGTTACATAACGTACTACTGAGGAGACCACGAATATCGTCAGAACCGCAACCACCAGGATGAGCACCAGGGCCGTCTTCTGAGCGGCCCGGATGTTCTCCCTGAGGGTGCGCAATTCCATGACCAACGTGATCTTCCCGATTTCCTCGGTCGTATAGCGGCGAGCCAGAGTTTGGTCTATACCGCTCGTGATTCCCAGATTCTCAATGTCTAGCTGTTCAATCCTGGATAGCACCGGAGTGCTAAGCTCGATGAACTCGTTGCCATCCTGGTCGCTGACATACCGGCCAACACAAATGGCATCTTTGTCGCGTTCCTCGTGATAGTCGGCGATGGCCTTGGTGACCAGGACGCTGTCTTGGTCCCACTCGCCCATTCTAGAGAGCAGATGCCCTTCCATGTTGTAGATCATGGCGGCGTGGACGTCCTCGAAGACAGACAGTTTTGAAAGGAGCTCGTCCAGTTCGAATTTGGACTCAAAGAGGACGCCGCTCTCGGCCTGAAGAGCAATCAGCTGTAGAATCGCTTCGCCCCTCGTCTCCATGGAGTCCTGAAAACCTTCGGCTTGTCGCTGGATCAAATAGGCGCTTATGACACCAATGGATAGAGTCAGGACGAGCGAAATCGGCAGAACGAACTTGGTACGCAACCGGAAACCATTGATTTTTTCACGGAGGCTCATCGG
>CAZHDS010000279.1:0-1912 GCA_964531495.1 uncultured Ignavibacteriales bacterium | reverse complement strand
GCAATGGCAACCAGCTCGTCCGGCATGGTGATATCAATGTGTTTGGCCGTCTTCTCATTGTAGTGGAACCAAATAATGTCAGCCTGGGTCACCGGTATGTCCGCCGGTGATTGTCCGGCCACAATCCGGTTGACGGCCGCGCCAGCCTGTCGGCCGATCGCTTTGTAGTCAAAATCTAGCGCGAAGAGGGCCCCGGACTCAACGACGTGCCGCGAAAAACCCATGAAGGGCATGCCCTTACGAATTGTGTTCAAGAGGATGTAGCGAGTCGATCGAGGGTCAAAGAGATTGGGGTCGGCAACCGCCCACATGCCATCAGCGACTGCAGCCAACGAATCCAACGCCTGGGGAAGCTCCTTGGCATCATTGACTTCGATGGCGATCAGTTCTAGTCCGGCGGACTGAGCTACAACTTTGGCCTGGGTGATCAGGCTGGCAGTATTTGACGTATAGAGTACCCCGATCGACTTCAGGCCAGGAACAACCTCGCTGAAGTATCGGAATTGGATATCTATAGGAATATTTAGTGAGGCACCCGTAACGTTGCCGCCCGGTCGTTTCAAAGTCTCCACGAAACCGGAAAGCTTGGGGTATTTCACTGCCGAGAAGACAATCGGTACGCTCTTGAAGTTGTCGCAAGCAAATCGAGTAGCCGCCGAGCCGACCGTGAGAATAACACTGGGTTGGAGCTTTCCGAGACTATCCAACACAGAGACCTGACTACCGGGATCATCCATCACCATGAACGAATGAAAGTCTGCGTCCGGGTGTTCGCTTCCAATCACCTTGCGCACACCTTGCAGAGTGCGGCTGGTGGACTTCAGTGAGTCATGGGTAAGGATGACCACCGTAGGGTTGTCTGCCGCAAGCGCCTGCCCGCATAACAGGCATATGCCAACAGCGACCGCTGCCCATAGTGTCGTCCGCGTAAGCAAGTTCATCGACAGGGTCGAGTCCATTTCTTCCGTAGGTCAGTTGTTTGCACCACTCAGCCTAATGCTGCACTTGAGGCCTGTACTTCCACACAGAGATTATCGGGCGATTTGGGCGAAACTTGACACTGCCCCCCACAATCAACTGAGAAATAATCCTCAACTGATATTCAATGGCCATCAAGTTTCGCCGCCAGAGTCCGATTAATTGATTCAGAGTGTATGCAAGTCTCTCAACGCGAATTCTATGTCCCGATGGGAATTGATATGAAGACAAAGTGCTATCATGAGAATAGTGGAGGAGTCGTTTTGCAGCAACGAGGACCCTTAATGATCTGGCTTGCGCTCGCTGTCATGGTACTGTCGGCGGCATTGCCCGCGATGGCTGGCGTGAGCGGCAAGATCTCTGGCGAAGTGATCGACAAGGAAACTGGAGAGCCGATTGTGGGCGCCAACGTACTAATCGTTGGCTCTAACATCGGTACCCAGACCGACGGCGATGGTGAGTTCTTCATCATCAATCTTCCCGTCGGTAAGCACGACATTCGCGTGTCGTCCGTGGGCTACGAGTCGATCACCAAGATGGAAGTCCGGGTGTTGGTAGATCTGACTACCCCCGTTGACTTTGAAGTAGACGCGACCACGATGGAGCTCGGACAGTCCATCGTGGTTTACGCCGATGAGCCCATCATCCAGCACGATTTGACGTCGTCTCGTGTGATCTACACGGCGGATCGGCTGGAAAACCTGCCCAACATCACTTCTGTACAATCGGTGTTGACAAACTATCCGGGCGTGGTGCTGGGCCGGGACAACAATCTGCATGTTCGTGGTGGCCGTTCGGGTCAGGTAGCTTATTATTATGACGGTTTCTCCGTACAGGATCCGTTCCTGTCGGCAGCCGGCATAAGGATTATGCCCTCGGCCCTTGAGGAACTGTCACTGACCTCAAGTGGCTTCTCGGCTGAATACGGCGAAGC
>CAZHDS010000278.1:0-3770 GCA_964531495.1 uncultured Ignavibacteriales bacterium | reverse complement strand
TCGGCGCAGTCGGACATGTCGACAGAATGAATTTTGAAAATTGTATCTGTCGTCGTGTCTCCCGCGTCACGCGGCCACCACTCCGGCGTTTCAAACAGTGCCCTCATTTGATCGGCTCCAATATCGTTTGTTCAGAGATGACGATTAGCTTCTTCTCGTCGCCGCGCCTGAATCCGTCGAGTTGTCTAGCTGGCACCTTCGGGATTCGTGCACTCTTAGCGAACACGGTGATCCCGAATCCAAAAGGTATAGCAAGCGTCTTTCCAGGTTTGGCCCTAACCACCCGAGGCTTAGCACCTGCCTGTATGTACTTCGCCGCCTCGTGCTGATTGACAAGGCGGAAACTGGCGCGGGCGGTGTTATTGCGAGCAGTGCCAGAGAACTTGTATGCTTCCTCAATGCTAGACTTACTGCGTCCATGTTTGTAAAACACCCGCCTGTCTGCCTTCGCCCTTCTGACCCACGGCGAATTGTCCGCCCACTTCTTGTACCCGCCGCCGTACCGACCCATCACCCGCCCCTGGTTCTTCATCATCTTCGGTATGCGGTCGTTCATCGTGTAATCTTTGAACTGCTTCTCAACTTCATCCAGCGTGGCGACCCGCTTCTTCACCCGTCCAAGCGACAGGTTCAGCTTCTCAAGCTCTCGCTTGTCTATCGTCGCCTTGACTGCCATCTACGTTGAACCCCGTGTCTCGGTCTGAGTCTTCCAGTTCGACGGGTCAGCACTTGAGAAGATCTCGTTGAGCGGTCTGGTGTTCGGGTCTTCATCGTAGATCACATCAATCGTTTTCTGGATCTTCGTAAACGATAGATACTCTTCGCCCTTCTTGATCGCCGTCAGCCAGTCAAGCGCCTCTTCCCACATCGACGCCGCCTTCTCGGGGTTCGCGGCTGAGAACTGAGCGACACCGCCGGAGATCAGCAGAGAGGCGGTCATTTTCGCGGCGATAGATGAGATCGTGCCGCTATCGTCGTCTACCGTGAACGGCACGGTGTAGAGCTGGCCGAGCATCGAGTCGATTCGAGCTTGTACGTGGTTGTCGCAGACGCTCAGGATCACAGCCTCAAGAAACTCATATGTTCCGTCAGCGTCAGTGCTATCGAGCATCTTGTCCAACTGCCTGACCTTTGCCGCCGTCGTGTATGACATCTAAGCGCCCCTATTCTGGACAATCGGCTTGCCTGCTAACTTGCTGTTGAACACGACAGAGCCGGTTAGATTGTCCCGCCATGCCTCGAATACGACTACCTCGTCGGTGTTGACCCCAGGCTCGAAGCCGTGCAGGATCAAGTGTGCGTAGTGACTATTGATACCGGGGCCACCAGCAATGCGGCTACGCTCAAATATGATCGAGTTTCCCTCATCTGGAAGCGTGCCAACTATCCTTGACCGGCTAAGGTATCCACCGTCGGATACGAACTCATACACGCCGCGTTGACCGGGGCACTTTAGCGTCTCATAGTCGGGAGCGTCCTGATACCAAGGCCCGGTGATCGAACAGAGATGCAAGTCGCCAGACCAGATTTCGGATAGCCCACTGTCAACAAGCCCAGCGAACACCGGGCGGGCGTCTCGGTTCAGCGGCCTTGATGAGCTGTCCAAGGTTGAATACAATGGCCGGTGCATTAGAATTATCTTCCACGGATGCCAGCTACGCATCTGTTCAGCTAGCCAAGTGTTCAGCACAGAGCCTTGGTCTGTTATCCCGCTATGGTCTGGGTTTGCTGGCGATGAGACTGATCCTGGCGGGTTGCAATTCCAATATGAATTATACCCGAAGCCGTCAGCGTGGTCGCTGATGTCGTTGATTGAAATTATCTTCACGTCTTTGTATGACCATGAGTAGTACTCACTGCCACTGTAGAGGTCTGGGTATCTCGCAATGAACGTAGCGAATGGGTCAGAATCAATCGGCGGTGTACCAGATATAGTAGTCTTCGAGTCCCAGTTCCCGCAACATGGAAGCAGTTTTATGTCACTGTGCAGGCCGCAGCCGCGAGCTGATCCAGAAGCAAGCTCGTACACACCTGTTCCATAAAGGAACTCGGCGAATGTAACTCCATGATCTGGGCTGTCGTACAGGTCGCCAGTGATTGCCACGGCAACTACGTTCTTCCCGCTTGCCTTCTCTGCGTTCAACCTTGTGATGCAGGTTCGGAAGTTCTCGATCCCTCCGCTGATATAAAAGTGAGGGTCTGAGATATGTCCGATGTAGAACTTGTTCGACTTGATCTCGCGTACTTCCTCAACCTGTAACCAGTCAGTGCCGTCATATCCGACAATCCGCTCGTCATCCGGTCGAACCTCTGGCTGTTCATCGTACTCAACATGCACCGAACTTTTGAGATCCGAGCGGGGATGACTGATATAAAGCTCGCCTGCAATGAGCTGATCCAACCAAGCATTAGCCGACGCCTTGAGCGAGTCGGCCTTCTCGGGTTTGGCGGCGGCAAATTGCGCCACATCGCCAGAGATCAACTCGGCTGCTGTCCACATCGCGGCTATCGCGGCAATGATCCCGCTTGAGTCGTCTTCAGTGAACGGAACCGTGAAACCGGCACCACCGAGTCGCCTGTCAATATGCGGCTTCGTATGGTTGTCAGTTGCGGCGTTGATTACGGCGTCAGTGAATTCCGCCACACTATCCGGCGATGAGCTGCCGAGCATCTTGTCAAGCTCCCGAACCTTCGCCGGTGTTGTGTAGTGGAATGACATCTACCGCTTTCCTATCGCTTCACGGACACCGACAGAGCCGACAGCCCCGCCAATCGCCACCAACACGCTAGAAACAAGCTGTGCGAGCTTTGCATCGCCAACGTATGTAACAATGACGTAGTAAACCAAAGGCGTCAGCGCGGCTAATACGCCGCCTAGAATCGTCTTTGATTTGTGATGCTGCTTGCCGTCTGCTAACATGGCAACCTCCTATGGAGCTGAACCGACGTCTCGCGAACGCGCATAAGGCGCATAGCCGACGAGCCACGACCACGAAACAGATTCGCTAGCCTCACCGCGCAGAATCAGCGTGTCGCACACGACATATAGACTCGTATACGTTCTGCTTGATGAGTTGCTGAGTATGAAAATCTCATCAGTTGACGCAATCTCTCCGCCAGCGTATGTCGTGCCGTCTGGTGCCTTCCTGTCGCTACCACCATAAGGCTCACGCTTGAGCATCCGCAGCGTCAATGAATCGCCAGTGGTAGCTGTGTTCGGCCCCATAGCGTTAGCATGGATAAATGTTATCCTCATGTTTGTAGGCGCTGGAAGTATAAGCGAATCGCCAGCAGCAAATACCGTGCTCCCTGCGTCATAGAAATCATAGACACCAGGCGACCCATTCGGACCGCCGAATTGGGCCAGCGAATTACTCGCAAAAAGCAACGCAAGACCAACCCCGGCGAGGATAAGTAGTTTCTTCAATGTTTACCTCCAGAGGCGGAGGACGGGGATTACTCCCCGCCCTTTTTCTTGCCACTGCCGAACTTTGCTTTCACATCGTCGGCTACCTTCTTGATCTCAGACGGAGGCTTAGGCGGCGAGTACTCGGCAGGGATCTTGCCATAGTCAGCCAGCGGCTTGTCGATCTTCGCGTCCCAGTCACGGGCGATAGGCCCAGAACCGTTTCGAGCGTCGATCAAGTACCGCTTTCTGATGTCAGCGTCGACCCATGCCAAGTTACCAACCTTCAGCCCGCCGGTCATTGACTTGAGGAGAATCATCGGGAACAAAGGCATGACGATCCTCCTTATTTGTAATAACCACG
>CAZHDS010000277.1:0-3775 GCA_964531495.1 uncultured Ignavibacteriales bacterium | reverse complement strand
AAACCAACCCGGCTGGAGACGATGTCGTTCATGGAAACAATGGAAACGTTTCACGAAAAACTGTTCGCGCTGGACAAGACATTGCAGGAGGTCGATATGCCGGACGACGAGACCTGCTACCGAGAGTTGCAGGGTCCGATTTGCGATGCCATGACCCATGTCGGTCAACTGATGATGCTTCGGCGGCTGATGGGTTCGTCGATTCCGGGGGCTACGTATTATCGATCGGATATCAAGAACGGGCAGGTCGGCCCCAACCAACCACTACCGAAAGAATGATATGGAAAGAAACCCACCCTAAAGGTGGGGCACCCGGCCACCGGGCCGGAGTCATTCGGGCGTTTATGTCTAGTTTTGTCGACTTGCGCCCACTTTGGCTACCGATAGTCACAAGCAGTCTGGCAGGGTCACAACCGACGGTCCTCCGATAAACAGGTAGTCGATTAGCACCGAGATATCACCGATAGTGATATCCTCGCACGTTACCTCGGGAGGATTGAGCATTGAGCCGTTGATGTTGGCCTCCTCCAGACAGTTGATTGCTCCATCGCAACTGCCGGCGATGAACTTGGCATCGATCATCGCACTGAGATCGCCGATCGTAGGTGCTTCTGGATCGGGTGGCGACCCGATCCCGTTGGCGTTGCCAACCTGGCCGATGCAACAGGTCACACAGGCATCACCGACACCGTCGCCGTCAGTGTCGGTCTGATCGGGGTTACCGCGACTGGGACAATTGTCACACAGAGAACCGATTCCGTCGCCGTCATCGTCTGCACCACAATCGACTATTTCATAACAGTAGGGACCGGACCATTCCGGTTGGAGCGCTATAAGATCCTCCACGCCAACCCATTCCCATTGCCATCCGTTGTTGCCGAAACTACAGAAACTGGAATCTAAGCAGATGGTGCGACCCGCGCCGGAAGGCTCGAGGGTGGTCGTGATACTAAGTACGTCCTGATCGTATCCGATCGGCAACCCGCCATCCAATGCCGCAGGGACCCACACTAACCCCGTCGTATCTGCGCCTGGACCGTCGAACTCATAGAGACGAAAGTACCAATAAAAGACTTGGCTCGGGAAGACATCGGGAATAGTATCAACTTCAATAGCAGAAAATGTCCCGCCATCCGGTGAATACAGACGCCACCCAGCCGTCATACCGTAATGATTGGTATTTGATGAAGGAGTGGTAAAGTGGATCACGAACGATACTGTACCTACCTGCAATTTGCCGGCATTCACTCCATGCTGAAGCAGGCCCTCGACCTTGGAAAGGCTGACATAGCCGTCGTCGGCGTGACACCAACCAGCCAAGAGGACAAACAGCAGGAATATTATCGGGCAGAGACTGCGTTGACAATTTGTACGGCAGCGGCTTATCATGGTTTAATCTCCTCCTCTGGTGAAAAGAGGTACGCGCAGAACTCAATTTGTAGCATAGCGCGGTTCAGTGAGTCATAGCTCCCCTTTTGGTGGGCAGTTCTGCTCGGCAGATGTGAATTCGGCCATGAATTGGGGGCCACCCGGCAACAAGTCAAGTCCGTCATTCTGGGCACCCCCAACACGCACAATCCGGCAACTCCACCGACGGACCAGTGCCATACAAGTAATCGGTCAGCCAAATGAGGTCCATCATGCTTAAATTGCCTGATTGATCGAAATCGGCTTCCGGAGGGCAACTAATGGGTCTGGGGAGAGGACCAGAAATGAACAGGATATCCAACAAATGCATGACATCCACGAGTGTCGCCTCGTCAGAGCCGTCGCCATGAACATCTCCAATCGGAGATTGACAACAACAACCATCTCCCGTGCCATCTCCGTCAGCGTCGTCCTGATCCGGATTATAATCATCTACACAGTTATCGCAGTCATCCGGTACAGCATCTGAATCGGCGTCGTCCAAATCGTTATAGCCGGGACATCGATCGCAGCCATCCGGCACCGAGTCACCGTCCGTATCTGTAGTGACGTCAAAAGCGCCGGGGCAAAGATCGCAGGCGTCAGGCACTCCATCGCCGTCCTCGTCCAGACCATCGTCGAATCCGGCACAGCGATCACAGGCATCACCAAAAGAATCTCCGTCCGAGTCTTCCTGAGAAGGATTGGACGCCAAAGGACAGTTGTCGGCTTGATCCGTCACGCCATCGGCATCAAGATCGGCTATCTGGTTACACTCATAGGCGGTCACCCTGAAATCATCAACATTCCACCCGCAATAGCGCGCGCCGGGGTCCGTGGGCCCCATTACGAATCTGACATAGACCGTTGCCTGATCAGAGGCAACCGGTGAGATACTCAGGTCAATGTGTGTCCAGGCTAAATCAGCGATTTCCACCGGGTTCTCCCAGATCGTCGTCCAGACAACCTTATCGGTACTCACCTCGATACCCGCATCGTCATAAACGGGATGCTCTACGCCGAGCCACCGCTGGAAATCGATATGTACATTGCTAAAGCCTGAGCAGTCAATTGGCGGACTGGTCAGATACTGCGCTCCCGTATCAATCTGTTCAGGCCAATCTCCAATATCGTTTTCATAATCTCCTTCAAGATTGTAGCCAAAGACGCTTGTTCCAGAGTAAGCGCTCGATGGGTCCGGCCCACCGTATTCTCCTCCTTCACCAGTGGGCGAGCCACGCGCCCAGCCGGACTCGGCCTCCCAGCCTCTGTCAGTTTCAAAATCATCTGAGAAGATAACCATATGATCCTGCCCCGGCTCTGCAAGGTGCCATTCCAATCCGGGAGGGTCAAGCAACACGCCGGAAGTCGTTTCAAACGCTTCGATTTTATATTCAAGCTGTTGTCCACAGCATACCGCAGGAA
This sequence comes from uncultured Ignavibacteriales bacterium, assembly GCA_964531495.1. GTDB lineage: Bacteria > Zixibacteria > MSB-5A5 > GN15 > FEB-12 > DAOSXA01. Next base: position 943 of record CAZHDS010000277.1, on the reverse strand, counting down.
GAGTTACTTCGAAATGGCCGGGTTCCAATTCCGTCATCAACGACCATGTCCTTAGGTCGTGAGTCACTTGGTAATAAATGATGCCGCTTCCGGGCACGAGTGAACCCTCATAAGTGGGGCTAACCATTACTTCGAAGGTTGTAGGCTGACCGGGTGTCAAAAGCGTCGGCTTCCCATTCGGATAAGTAAAGGCAAGGGCGGGCCGGGGCAGCATGACTCCCACAGCTGTCCACGCCTGGCGCGCTTCTGTTTCCCAAACTCCCGACGGGTCCAAGTCCCGTGCGGCAAGGATAGTACCATAGGCCCCTGGTGAGTACTTGGTCATTGCTGTCCAGTAGAACGCATTGGCACGGTACGCAATCTGAATGGCGTTTTCGACGCCAATTCCGTCCACGGTCACACCGTAGTGCGTGTCACCGTCTGATAGGAGATAGAACCACTTGCTACCCACACCACTATTTCTGTGTGAAGCATTCTTACATTCGCGATAATTCTTAGCGGGAAATCAATCAGGAATCCGGCATCCGCAATGGGGGTGCACATCACGAAGAAAGACCACGTGAGCGCGGTTATCGCAATTCCGTACCCTACGCCGTATTCGTTCATTATGAACACGAAATAAGCCGCGAAAATAAGGAGAATCAGTATGAATTTGGTGAGGCTGTCCCTCTTGGTTTCATGCTTCAAGAGTTCTTCCTTGTGCTGGCGCATTTTTTCCTTTATGATGTAGTTGTATCCCATCAATATAATTAGAACATGGCAATTTTTTATTAGTATTGTTCCAAAACCCTTCTTGTTTTCAAATGAACAGTGGCATTGAACTTCTCTTTCATGAAGCTCTTCAATGCTTTGATTCTTTCTCCACTCCTCCCGATTGCTATTCCCCTGTCCTTCTCATCAAGCATTATAATCATGGCTTTCTCGCCCATTACATCCCTTTCTT
>CAZHDS010000276.1:0-3782 GCA_964531495.1 uncultured Ignavibacteriales bacterium | reverse complement strand
GTCCCACCCGCTCTAAAACGCCCTATAGGATCTCCAGATGAGACTGCCGTTCTAGATTTGCTTGTTCTCTCCGAGCTCGGTGGCGTTGAGAAGTTCGCAGGTCTTGCCTCTGGTGGTTTCGATTCGTTGGGTTCCATTGTAGTGACAACCGACTCTGGTCTGGTAGACATGACGACCGATGATATGAATGAAGATGGGTACCCGGACCTACTACTAGCAAACGAGGCAACAAACACCGTATCTCTACATCTTGGGCTTGGCGGGAACACATTCTCCTCCAGCCCGGACAACACGGTCAGCCTTTCCGGATCCCCAATAGATCTGAAGACTGAAGATTTCGACCGCGATGGCAACCGCGATTTGCTGGTGGCTACACACTCGCCAAATGAGATAGTGCTTGTCTATGGAAGAGGAAATGGCACCTTTGACGCCACGCACACAACGATATCGTTATCTTCGGTACCGAACGCGATAGTAACGGCCGACTTCAACGTCGATGGATTCCCAGACGTGGCAGTAGCTCTAAGCCCCGGCACCATTGAGATTCATGACGGCGACGGAAACGGAAGCATTGATCCGTCTCCATCTTACACTCATGTCCCTGCTCAGGACAGCCACGAACTCGTGGTAGGTGACTGGGATCGCGACGGTGATACTGACCTTGGGATCATCTTTGCGGCTGGAACTGAGGATTTCCAAGTTCTCAGGAATGAGATGTTCATTTGGACAGACATCTCATACCCGACCGGTTTTCAGGGCCACAGCAGTGTCTCGTCCGCTGATTTCTCGGGCGATGGCTGGGCCGACATCCTCATCACTAGCGAAGGCAGAGATTCGGTAGCATATCTGCAATCCGATCAGGCTGGCGGCTTTGAGGCTCCATATCTGTTCGGTGTGGGCGATGGACCAGTGGGCATTGCCGTCGCTGATTATAGCTATGATGGCTTCGCGGACATCGTCGTGCTGTGCGAAGAGGCGCAAGAAGCGTGGTGCATGACCGGCAATACGCAAGCAGTTGCGGGCGACGATCTGACAATAACCAGCCCATCGGGAGGTGAGGCATGGGATGTCGGTACGGAACAGACCATCACTTGGACGAAGTCAGATGGCATATACTCCGTTGACGTGCAAGTCTCGCGCGACTCGGGTTCCAGTTGGCATACTCTGGCTTCAGGCCAGTCAGGCACGTCCTTCGCATGGTTTGTAACCGCACCGGCCACATCAGAGGGGTATATTCGAGTATTCGACCCGTCCGTGGCTAGTCGTTCAGACGTCAGTGACACACCGTTCTCCATCACGGGCACTTGCTGTACCATCGTAGGCGATGTCGACCACAATGGAGATGGTCCCGACATAGCGGACCTAATTTATCTGGTCAGTTACATGTTCCAAGGAGGACCGGAACCAGCTTGTGATGAGCCGTATTCCCCGGACTGTCCAGAACACTATTACCCGGAGTTGGATGTAGACGGCAATGAAACTTGCGACGTAGATATAGCTGATTTGATTTACCTTGTGTCGTACATGTTCCAGGGTGGGCCGCTACCAGTGCCTTGCTCATAACCATGAGGGCAATTGTGAATAGCCTCGCGGGCAACCAGGGTCGCTTCGCAATGTGTCAAGGACAGAGTGACGCGGATGCTCCGGGGTGGCTCTTCCAGTGACACGGTCATGATGTGTGGTTTGGCAGAAGGAGACGAGTGATTAAGAACTCCATTCCGGTCTTGCTCACAGTACTCTGGCTTATGGGCCCGGACCTATCATGGGGTCAGGGCTGGCCGGATCAGGTCCGTCTGGCAGACTCGCTCAAGGCCGAGCGCGCGTACGATAGCGCCCTCACTGTCATCCAGGTGGCGCTGGTGGAGATGGAGCAGCTGTTTGCCAAAGATGACACAATCATGGCCAGTATGGCCTATCGCAAGGGTGCCTGTTTGTTCGGCTTGAGTCGTCTCGCGGAGGCCGAGGATGAATTCGCTCGCGCCCTAGACATTCGGCAGGTCAAACTGCCAGCCGACCATCCAGACATCGGCAAGACATTCAATGCCCTGGGGTACGTGTATACTTACATGGGCGAGTACAACAAGGCCGAGTCTCTCTCGGTTCAGGCGGTAGAACTGGTCTCAAACAGTCTCGGCCCCGAACATCCGCAGGTGGCGTTCACGCTAGATAACCTGGTGTCAGTCTATTTGACCCTCGCCAAATACATTAAGGCTGAGGAGGCTCTTAAGCGCGTTCTGGAGATTCGAGTGAAAGAGTTCGGGCCTGGCAGCAAAGAAGTGGCTCTCGCCGAGGCTCGCTTGGGAGATACCTACCAGATGCAAGGCAAGTATGGCGATTCGCGACCCTTGCTTGAACGATCACTCTCTACACTTGAAACCCAAGAACAACCAGACCTGATGAGCGTTGCTCTCGTAGCCACGAGCCTGGCAGCTGTACATACCCAGTGTGGCGAATACGACCTTGCTGGTCCACTGCTCCAGAAAGCGCTAGCTATTTGGGAGGCCGCCCAAAGCCCCTTAATGGAGACCGGTCTCTACAATGCCGGCCATAATTACTACCAGCTTGGTGATTACGCGCAAGCGGAGCCGCTGATGGTACTTTCGCTCGAGATTGCGGAGCAGCTACGCGGTGAAGACCACTCTGACCTTATCCATAACCTCAATGGCTTAGCCCAGCTCTACCAGGCGATGGGCAGGAGCGATGAGGCCGAGGCGGCCATGCTGCGCGTTCTGGACATCTCGGGGAGTGCATTCCTGCCCGATCATCCGTCTTGCATAATGGTCAGGACGAACTTGGCCTTCTTCTACACAGAGTTGGGAAGGTATGATGAAGCTGCCGGGCTATTCAGGGGGTGTCTCGAAGCACAGATTGCATCCGATAACGCCTCACCACGACAGCTTGCCGATGCTTTCGAGGGTCTCGCGTTGATCTCTACTGCTCAAGAGCGGTACGGTGAAGCAATCTCTTTGCTCGACAGCGCAATTGCCATCACAGAGACTTCGTTCAAAACAGAGACTTGGGCCCTGGCAGCCTACCTGGTTGGTCAGGGAGATGTCTACCGCAAACAGGGTGAGGTTGCAAACGCCAAGCAGAGTCTGGAAAGGGCGATAACCATCAACCGCCAAGTACTAGGTCCGCAACACCCGCGTACCGCGCGCGGCGTTGAGATGTTATCTAAGACTTATCGATTGAACTCGGAGTATCAAGAAGCCCTCGCCTTAGCCAAAGAAGCGTTTGAAATCAGACGTAAGAACTTCATAGAAAACTCCACAGTCCTTTCAGAAGCCGACGCACTCAAGTACTCATCTCTGATGCGCCAAGCGGCTGACAACTACCTCTCAGCATTTTGTGAGGCCACTTCCGTGAGCGGTGCCGACACGGCACAGTGCAGCGACGCGATGATTGCCGCTAAGGGACAGGTCTCTGATGGCGTTTTTGAGAGGCAGCGAACGCTGGTCTCGGAGGCGAGCCCGCTCACACGGGCTCTAACTGATTCCCTGCGGCGAGTGCGATACGCCCTGTCCAACCGGTACGTATCAGGAGCTGATGAGGATCCGCAGGGTTATACAGCGGAACTTGACTCACTGTCGGATCTGGCTGGGAAGATTGAGTCTGAATTGTCTAGGCACAGCGCCAGCTACAGGCAGAAGCGGGATGTCGACAGCGTTAGCACCGATCGTGTCCGAGAGTTACTTCCCCCTGGATACGCTCTGATTGAGTTCCTGAAGTACAAGAGCCTGGCTCTGAACCCCGATACTTCTGCTCCTCACTCTATTGCTCTG
>CAZHDS010000275.1:0-3802 GCA_964531495.1 uncultured Ignavibacteriales bacterium | reverse complement strand
CCGACCCCAAGGAGCGAGACCGCTGCAACAACATAGGTTCCCAATGAAATCAGTACAAAGGGGCCGCCAATGTCGTGTTTCAGCACCCAGTCGAGCGGATACTTCTGGAAACATCCGATCAACCCCCATATTCCGAACAGTGCAAATGGCGTGAGACCAAGATACACCCAGCGACGGACCTGCAAGAAGTCCATCAGCCCTGCAACCGGAATGACCACGCACAGTCCTGCGATACCACGTGCGACCCAGAAACTGGAACCACGCAGGGATGACAACAGCATCGTGATCCAGGCTCCTGCGAAAGAGGCAAAGTCCATGGACAGACGCTTGGTGTCATGTGATACGCAGGTGACAAGGTAACAGAGCAGCCAAATGGAAGGCAGGAGCCAAACATGGAACAACTTGCGTTTGTGGTCTGCATTCATCCTATTCTTTGCTCTAACGCTTCGATTCACAGTTTTCTCATTCCGCGCGCGGAATGAGAAATACTTGTGGAATCGGTTGTTAGGAACTCCTTACGGTCCAGAATAGGACCCAATTACTATGGTTTGTCCTTCTTTGTTTGGATTCTTCCCAATCAGCAGATCTGTATGTTCTCTGAGATTGCAATAGTACTCACCATTCTTTCCCGTCAGTTTGAGCCCGTATTCCTTTTTGATATACGCAGCGACGGAATCGGGAGTTCCTTTCACAATAACGTTTGGACCTGCCAAGAGATCGTATCCGATCATGCCTGTATAGACCAACTCGTGACCAAAGACCATGATCACTCTGTTGGGCTTGAAAAAGTTGCCCTCTGCTCGAAACAGGGAGCGTTTGTTTACAAACGAAGCCATGTCGACAGGCGTCCATGTGGGGTCGAGCTCTGCTTGCCACAAGATAGCGGACTCGATGGCTTTGGTGATGTTCGCATCGACTTGGGTTGGGCGGAAAGGGGAGCACGATACGGCAAGCATCGCTAGGGAGATCAGGAGTAGTGCTTTCATTGTATTCTGGTTCCTAACGTCGAAAATGAGGATTCGGCGCGGCTACGCGGCAATATCCTCAATTTGTCTTGTTAGGAGTCTCCTTCTTCTGTTCCTCGACTACAGTACTGATTTCCTTGATGACATCGTCTAGTGGTGTCGGCTTCATCTCGAATCGAGTCTTATCGTCTTTGAACCACTGAGCCTTGTCTTTGGTGATGGGTCGAATGCCGAGATGCCAGTTCGATCCGACCCAGAAATCGTCTTCCTTTCGGAGGAAGAGGATGAAGCTACCTTTCTCGTATCGGCATTGGGCGCAGCAGAAATTCTCCATTCCGTAAATTGCGATGTCATCTTTTAAATTTCCCTTCAGGCTCCGTTTGACGGTGGCTGAAGCCTTCTGGCTGTAAGTCCACGGGTTACCTTTCATTTCCGATTTCTCGACTTTGGTGATTTCTACTATGACAATACACTCTGCTTCCTGAATCATGTTGGTCTTGTCCGCATAGCGGGCTTTGGCAAAGCACGGGCTGCTAACACCGAAAAGCATGAGAACCAGAATCACTCTCTTCATAATTTACTCCTAACGTCACAAATCAGAATTTGGCGCGTTAGTGCCAATATTCTGGATTTGATTGTTGGATGTCTTCTCCTTCTTGATTTCCTTGTACGGTTTCAGGACATTCAGATCCAAACTCTTCTTGTCAACGACACCCGTTTTGCCATTGATTCTGACCCCGAACAGTTGTGCTTTTTTGTACGTCTGTTTCCGGTTGTACCGTGTGACAAAGTAATGGGTGTCGTTCGCATAAATCATGATCATGAATTTCCGAGGTGAAAACATCTCGGATACTTCGGATGGCGTGACGACAAAGCCATCTGGTGGTTTCACCGTTTCGATTGTGGGACCAAACTTCTTGAAAATGATGCCCTTGGTTTCCGTTGGCCAGACAAGCTGCGCTTGCACGGCGAGTGCTGAGAACAAGAGGGCCGCCAAGATTGTCGTTATCTTCTTCATCTTCTCATCCAACGTCGAGCCTGACCATCCTTGGAAAGTCGTGCAAAGCGCGGCTTTTCAAGGTATGTGTCGAGGCATCTTGTTGGGTGTCTCCATCTTGTATTGTGAGTGCCCGCTCTCCCGCCACCAAGTAGTCCACTGCCGGTGCGTGTCTGCCAAAGCGGCATCTCCCTTGTTGAGCCCCGTGATCTTCTCGAGTGATTGCACGGCCCTGCGTCTGACATACTGATTCTCATGGTCAAGCAGTTCGCAGAGCGGTGCCACTGCCGACGGTGCGGCAATGTTCCCCAATGCCCCAGCGGACGCTAGGACAACTCCGTCGTTCCGATCGTTTAGGCATGAGATGAGTGGTCCCAATGCCTTGGGGCTGGCCAGTTCGCCGAGGGCTGCCGCCGCGGTGATCCGAGCGGAATCGTGCTCGTCCGCAAGGGCCGCGACAAAGTGGGGGATAGCGGCCGAGTTCTTCTTGTCGGCTTTGAGGACGCTGAAGTCACGAAGGCCAGCGGCAGCAAGAGACCGGACATGGGGAGAGGGATCCTTCATGTACTGGACGAGCAAATCGAAAGCAGATCGCTGTTTGTGGCGGGCCAGAGCGAGGAGCAAATGCCCCCTCAATTCGGGATTCGCAGTTTGGTCCGCGATGATTGGAACAGCGGCGTCCCACACGTCAGTTGCAGGCAAATCGCAAAGCAGTTGAGCAGCATCGTATCGCAACCCTCTGTCGTGTTGCGCGACATCGAGCAAGATGGGCAGCGCGCGACTGTCTCCGCGCTTGGCGAGGACGAAAGCGGCGTTTCTCCGGATTTTGGAATCGCTGTTGTCAAGAAGCCCTGCCAGGGAGTCTCTGGCCGAAGGTGTGTCCAGGGCTGCCATCGCTTCGATTACAGACATCATTACGTATTCGTCGCCATGGTCGATGAATCCACGAATGCAGGTTTCGGCCTGCGGCCCCCCAAGTTTGCCGAGTGCTCGGATAGCCGAGCATTCGAACCTAAATCCCCTCAGATTTGGATCTCGGTTTCGGAGCGCCTCGCAGAGAGGCGGAACTGCACGCTGAGCGCCGAGCTCACCGAGAGCCCATGCGGCTCTGCAATTGACGCGTGCGCGGGAATGTCCCGGTTTGTCCAGAAGGGCAATCAACTTCTCAATGGCGGAGCCATCATCTAGTTCAACCACTTTGGCTATTGCGGTGCACACCGTGTATGAGTTGCGTGCGCCCAGTCTGCTCCGCCACCAAGCACGACGGGCGGTGGGGAGGCAGAGTGACACGCAAAGGAGGAGTAGAAACGCCGAGCCCAGCAGGGCATAGAGTTTTCTCCACGATAGCTTCATTATCTCTTCACACCCAACGATCAGGATCAGAGTTTTTCGCGGCCTAGCGAAAATACTCTGAATCCTCTGGTTAGGGATTCTTTATCAATTCGTTAAATTTCTCTGGATTCTTCAACTTGTACATTGGTTTTAATTGATAACACAGTAATGCACAGTGGCCGTCTGTGCTGTACAGCCACCGTCCACCACGTCCGGTCTCCGTTGTAAGGTCAATTTTGTGAGTCCAATTATAAGGAGAGACCTTCTTGAAGGGCTCTCTGCTTAACCAAAGATTCGTGAAACTGTTGATTTCTTTGGGAGTGCTAAACGTTGTGATTTCATCGAAGTTGCTGTCGAGAACTCGCGCTTTCACAATGGGTGATTGGGGAGTTGTGCACGATGTTGCGATCACACAAGAGAGCAGCAATAATAATGTTCCTGTAATTCTCATTTTCTTGTGCAGAACTCTTGAAGTCACCTTTCGGATGGAGCCGCGCTCGGCGCGGCT
>CAZHDS010000274.1:0-3842 GCA_964531495.1 uncultured Ignavibacteriales bacterium | reverse complement strand
ATGATTGATCAGCATCTTGATTGTGGGGGCGAAGTTATTCGCATTGACGCTGAACCGGAAGCTTTTCAGTCGAGTGGTGAGTGGCCCCGCCACTTCGACGCTATCGCCGTTACCTGCGGATCGACTCCGAGTTACCATGACAGTCGGCTCCTCAATCCTCAGTCGCTGGCCTTGATGAAGCTGGCTCTGAAACGCGGTGGCCTGGTGACGGTAACCACGCCGTATGATTCTGAGCGATATCTCTCATCCGAAAGTGGCGCAGCCCTGGGCTTGATCGCCCGCACTCTGGCGGGGAGTTATAGTTATGTATGGATCTGGCCTGGCAACCAGACGACGATTTTCGCCTCTGACAGCATCGCTCCGGCCCCGCTTGATACGCTGTTGACGCGGGCGAGCAACCTCGGCTACTCACCCCGCCATCTACGCCCAGACTATCTGTCTGACCGACTCAGTGAATTGCGTCTGGACCGAATGAAAGAGCTCGTATCGGCATCCGGACCTCACCTCAGTCTGGAACAGCCGCTCCTGCTGCACCGCCATCTGGCGTGGCAGAGCCGCAAGAGTGATCAGGGTGGTTGGATTACCGAGTGGCTCGAAGCCCGGTGGGTGACATATGTCACTATCGGGATGGTCGTTGGGCTGCTTCTGTTGGGTCTTGTGGTCGGATCGCCCAGACGACGAATCGTAGGAACCAGTCTGCTGATCGTCACGGGAATGGCATCGTTGACCCTGGAACTTCTTGCGCTGTATCTCTATCAAGCTCAGGCGGGATCATTGTATGCGCACATCGGTATCATGGTAGGCGTGTTCATGCTGGGTCTGGCCGCCGGGAGCTGGCTCGCCCTACAGGCTGAGGGCCGGGGAATGACGCGCGGCGGTTTGCTCCTGATGGCGGCGGCCACGGTCGGATTGGCCCTGACCTGGGATACTATCGCCAACCCGGTCCTGCTCTGGTACTATCTGGCCTTCCTCTTCACCGTGGCGGTCGCGACCGGTACACTTTTTGCGGCGGGCAACTATCGATTGTGCGGCGAAGCCTTCGAAGCCAACACCGGTCTGGCCTATTTTTTCGAACTGCTCGGCTCAGTTGCTGCTGCGATCATGGCGCTGACGGTCTGGCTACCACAGTTTGGAGCCGAGGCCATAATGGGGGCAGTAGCAGGCCTTCTCCTCCTCACACTGATAACAACGCAGGCAGCAGAGCACACGTGATAGGCAGCAGTACTAGTTGGATTCTGCTCGGGAGCTTCGTTCCAGCAAGAACTGTTTGTTTGGTGTTCGCGACTCACCGATAGCTGTCACGTAGACGGCTGGCTGGTCGATCACCGGGCAGGCATATTCGCAAGCACCACAGCCAGTGCAGTGCTTCGGATCAACGTAGGGGCGCTTGACCGCCACCGACTCGCCGCTGCCATTGAACACCGTCTCATCCTTGAAGTATATCGCCTTGGGCGAAGTGGGGCACCACTCCTCGCAGACGATACAGGGCGTGGCCATCGCCCAGGGGAGACAACGACCGCGATTGAAGAAGGCAGTGCCGATGCTATTGGCCTGGTTCTTGTCGTCACCGACTTTCTCCTTCGAGGTCAGAGGCAGGATCGCGCCGGTAGGACAGACCTCGCCGCATAGCGTGCAGGTCGGTTCGCAGTAACCGATCCGTGGAATCAAGTACGGGGTCCAGAGGCCTTCAAGGCCGGACTCCATCAGCGTGGGATGAAGAGCATTGTTGGGACAAACCCGCATACACTGCCCACAGCGAATACACCGGGCCAGGAAATCCTTCTCGATGACCGCCCCGGGCGGACGGATCAAGCGCGAGTTCGTAGCGGCTTCGAAGTCATCGCCGGAGCGCAGGAAGGGCACGACCACCAGCCCAGCCGCAACCGAGGCAACCGCCTTTCGTCGCGAAATATCAATAGCCGGCAGCGATGCCGGATTGGTTTTGGTGATTTCCTGCTCAGGAAAGAACGTGAACTTCAACGCCGAATGGGGACAGGCTGACTGGCAGTTGAGGCAAAGATGGCACTCCGCCTGGTGCCACGCCTGGCCAGGCATCGGATTGTCCGCTCCCTGGCAATGGAGCTGGCAGAGTTTGCAGTTGTCGCACGAGGATTCGTCCTTTTGCAGACCAAAGATCGCAAAACGAGAGAATACGCCGAGCATCGCCCCCAGAGGACAGAGCGCCCGGCACCAGAACCTTGTGAAAATGCGGTTGCCAACAAGTATGATCAGAAAGAACAGACCGATCGAAAAGATCGTGTGGAAGAACACCTGCCGGAAATTGAACAGCAACGGCGCCACCAGATCATAGCTCCCCTGGGCCACAGCCGTGACCGGATCAAAACCGAAATCCTTCACCCAGCCCAAACCACCCAGGGCTGCAGCATGGATGGTCGGTAGTACGACAGTACCCAACGATCGAGCCAGAAGGGGCAAGGGATCGAGCAGGCCAGCCTGAAGACTGCCCATCCAGGCGGCCGCGATGACGAAGAAGAAGATATAGTACTTCAAGCGCTGGTATTTGCGATACTTGTTGGACTTGATTTTGCCCTTGCCACGGTGCGAAATGCGCTCCGAACGAAACTCTGACAGCCAATGGTTGAGACTACCCAGAGGACAAACCCATCCGCAGAAGAAACGCCCGATGAAAATCGTGGGAATCAGAATGACCAGCGACCACAACAGTCCCTTATAGAGCGAAGCATTGGCCAGTAGGGTCACCAGCGCCACCAACGGATCAAACTGCAGGGCAATGCTGACCGGATACGGCAAAGAAATCTCGGCCGTCTCCGAGGCACTGATGCCAAGATCGAAATTGGTCTTCAGGATGAGCCAGAAGAAGATGCCGAAGAACAGGACCTGCGAAATCCGACGGAGATTGCGAACCGTAGTGACCTTCATCAGCGGATTTCCCTGTATCCGAGTCCCCCGTAGTCGAGCTGGCCAAGGCCAGACCTATCCGCCAATACGATATGCCCGATCTGATCGGCGGTCCGCCCGAGGAACTCGACCGCGCGAGCATCGGCCGCGACCTGGTCGGTACTGCAGATGACGCAATTCGGCTGTTCGACGTCGTCGAGTGAGCCGCCCTGAGGACCACCGCGCATGAGCACGCGGGTGGCATCGACAACGGTGAGAGTAGGGCTGGCAAAAGTGGCCAGATCGACAATCGACTGATCAATCTGCTGGTGGAGTTGGTTGCGACGCCCGCCGATGATCCCGTAGAGGTTCTTCATGCCGACGGTGCAGTCGGACAGAGAGTGATGTTTGGCTATCGGCATATTGATCAGCCGGTCGGTTTCCACGAAGTGCTTCAACACTGGCCATGACGTGAGCAATTGACCGCCCAGATCGGCAATGATATAGTCTTTCTCTTCCGCCAGAGCCACTCGGGCACCAGCTTTCTCCGCCGCCTCGCGAATCCCGGAGCGCAAGAAACAGCGCCGGGCATCATTGCAGGTAACATCGCTGACCACGACCTCCTGGGCCCCGGCCGCCAGACATTGACGGACCATCTCCGCCACCAACTCCGGGCTGGTGTTGGCGGCCTGAGCCGGAGTACGATCCCAGCCGACGTTCGGCTTGATAGTCACCCTCTCACCCCGGAACACAAAGCGTTTGATCCCCCCGACCGCGTCGAGCGCCTGCCGCAGGGCGACACTCGGGTCAGGATTGTGGGCCATCGCGATTCCAGGTAGAGCTGCATCGGCTGGCACCCTGAAGTCAGTCGTCAGGGCCCGCACCGGCGCATATCGCACCGCACCGCGATTGTGAAAAGCAAAACCAGCGCCGGCTGTTACAGCCGCGAGCGCCACTGCTTGTGAAGTTTTTTTGACGAATTC
>CAZHDS010000273.1:0-3850 GCA_964531495.1 uncultured Ignavibacteriales bacterium | reverse complement strand
GCGGGGGTGACGGATGACGCGGGTAACATTGGTCGATTCGACATATGGCCGACCGATTGGTGTCATACGCTGCAATAATCATTGCCGCCAACCGAAACGGCTATTACCATAACCCCATGCGTGCAATGACTCTGAAAAAGCCGGGTCAGCCTCTGGAGCTGGTCGATTTGCCGGTTCCGGAGCCAGGCTCTGGACAGGTCCTGGTGAAAGTATCCGTCTGTGGTCTCTGTCGCACCGACCTGCACGTCGTTGATGGTGACCTGACCGAACCCAAACTACCGATTGTGCCGGGTCACCAGATCGTAGGACGCGTCGTGTCTCTTGGGGAAGGGGTCAAACGTTTCGCGAAGGGAGACCGAGTCGGAATACCCTGGCTCGGAGGAAGCTGCGGCGCGTGTGATTTCTGTCAGACCGGCCGCGAAAACCTCTGCGATCAATCGCGCTACACCGGTTACCAATTCGATGGTGGCTTCGCCGACTACACGGTCGCTTCGGAGGATTTTTGTTTTCCGATCCCTGATGGTTATCCTGATTTACAGGCGGCCCCGCTCCTGTGTGCCGGACTGATCGGCTATCGTTCGCTGATGATGACCGGCCAGGCTCGCAGAATCGGGTTCTACGGCTTTGGCGCATCAGCCCATATCACGATCCAGGCCGCCCTGCACCAGAACCGCGAGGTGTATGCCTTCACCCGCGACAATGACATCGCCAGCCAGCAGTTCGCGCGCGAGTTAGGCGCTACGTGGGCGGGGGGCTCCGGTGAGGCACCTCCCGAATCGCTTGATGCCGCGATAATCTTCGCCCCGGACGGAGATCTGGTTCCGGTCGCATTGAAGGCTGTCGCCAAGGGGGGCGTCGTTGTCTGCGCCGGAATCCACATGTCCGATATCCCCTCGTTCCCGTATTCTCTCTTGTGGGGGGAGAGGGTCGTGCGCTCAGTGGCCAATCTGACCCGGCGAGACGGCGAGGAGTTCCTTGCGATTGTGCCCAAAATCCCAATTCACACGACGGTTCATCCGTACCGCCTCGAGCAGGCCAACGAGGCTCTTGATGATCTCCGTCACGGTCGTTTCGATGGTGCCGCGGTGATCGTTGTTGATGACGACATCGCCTAGACCGCCGGCTGCCCTTTGGCAAAAATGATTGTTAGGCGCAGTCTCGCATCGTATATTCGCCGCAACCCAAACGGAGAATCAGATGGCGCACGTATTCATTGAAGAAGCTGATCAGATGTTGGACCGGGAATACAAGGTCCTCAACCACGGCTTTGTGAGGCTAGTCGACTATATGGGGTCTGATGCGGCTATTGTCCAGGCGGCGCGGGTTTCTTATGGAGCGGGGACAAAGAAAGTATCCGAAGACCGGGGTTTGATTCGGTACCTCATGCGCAACCGCCACACCTCGCCGTTTGAAATGGTCGAGTTCAAATTCCATGTGAAACTCCCGATTTTTGTCGCCCGCCAGTGGATCAGACATCGCACCGCCAATGTCAACGAGTACTCCGGACGCTATTCGGTGATGAAAGAGGAGTTCTACACCCCGGCTGATGAGGACATCCGCTTTCAGGCCAAAGACAACAAGCAGGGTCGCTCCGACGAGCTGGTCCCCGAGGAAATCAAGCGTAAGCTGGTCGATACGCTAAACGCGTCGCAGAAGCAGGCTTACGAGCAGTATTCTCAGTTTGTCGACGACGGTCTGGCTCGCGAAATCGCCCGGATCAACCTGCCGCTCTCATTATATACCGAATGGTACTGGAAGATTGACCTGCACAATCTGTTCCATTTTCTGCGTCTTCGCCTGGACAAGCACGCCCAGAAGGAGATCCGAGATTACGCCGAAATCATGGCTAAGATGGTGCAGACGGTCTGTCCGATGGCCTACGAAGCATTCGAAGACTATTCGCTCAACTCCGCTTACTTCTCTGGTCCAGAGTTGACGGTCCTGAAGGACGCGCTGGCTTCAATTGATTTGGATGAGGAAACGATCATCGCTAGCGGAATCTCCAAACGGGAGGCGGGCGAGCTGATCGCCAAGCTTAAGCGTCTCAGAGAAGACTGATCCGGCTCGCTAATCAAGCTCATATTCGAACTTAGTTCCCCGATTCCAACCACGGACCAGATTGGGCACCAGGATCAGCACCGTGTGGTCGGGGTCGTCGGGACCGCTGGGGTAGAACTGCCGCCAACTGGCGTCCCACAGGCTATGCCTGACCTTTCCGTCTTCGACAATTTCCACTTCACCGCTGAGCATCACTCCATGGAACGCTTCGGGACGACAGTAATAGGCTGAGACTTTGGGGTTGGCCTTGATCTGGGCCGCCTTGCGCGACGATGTATTGGTCGTGAAGAAAGTCGCCATGCGCCCCGCTTGGGACTGACAGAATTTTGCCTGAATGGGGTAGAGCTCGGGATTCCTGAGATTCAGCATGGCTCGCGTGTGGGGATATCCGTGCTCATCGATAGTTGTCAAGTATACTGTCCGAGTGGCGGCCATCAAATCGAGATTGGCTCGATGAATTTCTGCATGATTCATGGGTGCTTTCCTACTTCAACTGCTATCCTATTGATCATTATAACGATCAAGGCCGTTTATCGTTGCGTGAAAAGGATAGTCAGGGCAATAAACATGGATTAATGGGGTTCTATGGTCTTGGTTTGCACAAACCCGACCCCAAGGGCGTCATAAGGGTAGTAACATATAACCAATTGACAATAGCGACCTTCGCCGGTATATTTGCCTCTGGTGATAAAGAAAATTCGAAAACTCGAACATCCCGTCATGTGGGCCTTGTGGGGAGTCATTGCCTCTGCCACGGAAGTCCTGGCTCAGGGTGAGACTGATGCCTTCTTCCGAACCGACCGGATTAATGCCCTCATTCTAGTGGCGGTCTTCTCCGCATCTGTCCTGCTATACACCCACTGGGCTCGTCAGGGCAAGACCCTATTCCTGAGAAAGATCCCGGGTCTGGATGCTGTCGAAGAGGCTGTCGGACGGGCGACCGAGATGGGCCGACCGGTCTTGTTTGTGCCCGGTATCGCAGAGCTTGACGAAATCGAAACAATCGCCGCCGTGTCTATCCTGGGGCGGGTGGCTACGATCACAGCCCAATACGAGACACCTTTGCGGGTGCCCGTGCGGTATCCCCTGGTTTTGGCCGCCGCTCAAGAGGTGGTCGAGCAAGCCTATATCGCCGCCGGCAAGAAGGACAGTTACGACAAGGATACGGTCCGTTACGTGGCGGGTGAGCAGTTTGCCTATACGGCCAATGTCAACGGCTACATGATGCGCGAACGGCCAGCCACGAATGTCTATATGGGTGCTTTTTTCGCCGAATCACTACTGCTGGCCGAGACCGGCAATGCGGCCGGGTCGATCCAGATCGCCGGCACCGCCCGTCCGGAGCAGTTGCCGTTCTTCATTGCGGCGTGTGACTATACTCTCATGGGCGAGGAGCTCTATGCCGCCTCAGCCTATCTTTCCCACGAGCCAATTATGCTGGGCGGCCTCAAGGGACAGGATTTCGTCAAGATGCTTATCATCATCTGCATTGTTATTGGCGTCATTTTGGTATCAGCTGGCCAGGGCGACTGGTTTCTTAGTCTCTTTAAGGCCGTTTAGGATCACGTAAGTTTATGCGCACTACGATTCCAGTCATAATCGCCTTCCTCTCGGGACTATTGCTCGTAGCATCACCGTTTTTCGGCAGCAATAATATTCTCGGCCAACTCAAGCAGGAGTTTATCGACTGGTTGATTATAATCGGTGGCTTCACCCTGCTTCTCGGCGTGGTTTCGATCACCCGAGTCAACTGGTCCGCGGTCAAGAGACGTAGCCCCGGTTGGGGATACAA
>CAZHDS010000272.1:1973-3852 GCA_964531495.1 uncultured Ignavibacteriales bacterium | reverse complement strand
CAGCGGAATCATAATCCGCGTGTCCGGGGTTCAAGTCCCTGCACCGCTATTTTTTTTCATCTTCCCTATTGACAACGACTTACAAGATCGCTATCTTCCCCAATATGGCGTTGTGACGTGTTTGTGACGCGATTTCTGGGGATTTCAGCTTGTATGTCTTCAGACAATCCGGACAGGTCACTCCATCCGGGATTGTGTTGGGAAGGATCGGAACCCGAATCTATCTATCCAAAACCAGTAAGGGAGGGTATGCAGGGCTCAAAGCGGTTCATTTCGAACTAATCCTGTTTGGTTTTAGTGATCCGCCCCTATTCGGAATTCCCGTATCAATCACAGTGGTCTTGAACGTGTTGCTTGTTGCGTATTCCCTTTTACGCGGCGTTCCAATAGTTGCTGAAACGTTGATGGCTATCAAGGACCGCCCTGCAGGATCTCGAAGTGATATGGATCACTCTCGGGGACTCGCCACACCACTGGGAGTACTATTGACTGACGTGTCAGTTGTCACGTATTTCTGCCTGTTCTATGTAAGGCTCCTTTGAAGCCGTCTTGTGATCTCCAGCTGTTGTGAATCTCTAGGAGCTGCCGGGCGAGTTCGAGCCCGCCGGTGTAGACTTTCGATCGGTGACTGAGGGTGTTGACATCGGCTCCGCCGTTGGCTAGTTCATCATGTCCATTATGGCATCCTTGGCTCAGATTGAGAGGGAGTTGATCTCTGAGCGAAGGGAGCACACTCTGGCCACAAAGAAGGACCGAGGCGAACACGCGGGACACATCCGCTTCGGCTACAGGATTGGCGAAGACAGCTATCTGGAGAGAGATCCTGAGCGGCAGAAGTCAATTTCATCTATGAAGCTGGCAAGACGAAACGGCAAGTCCGTACGCACCAATTCTGCCTTATTCGGACTGCCCAAATCCACGGTCTTCGACATCCTAAGCGCACACCAGAACCGCCGTAACGCTCAATAATTCAGATAGTTACACCTCTGTCCGTCCGACAACCGGTCGTTTGCCGGACACCAATGAATGTAGAACGACTAGTCGAGATCAGGACAGCGGAACCTGACCCAGAGCGGCGTTCCGGAGAAATCAGCTACCGGCGGATCAGCGGCCGTATTATGCCGCTTGTACCGTGAGCCGGTGGCATATCAGCCCAACAAAAGGAACCCTCCGGCCGTGCTCAAACCGAAGGGGTCGAGAGAGACGCCATAGAGGCGCCTGCGTATTGTTTGTCATCCTACGGACATGGCGCGAGGTCCGGCCCCTCTTGGAACATGTATGACACCAGGTAGATCAAATCGGCGATATCAGGCTGAACATCATCTTGTCCGTTGACGTTGGCTTCGTCCATGCAGGGGGGCTCGGGACCCTCCTGGAACATGAAGGCGACAAGATAGATCAGGTCGGCTATATCGGGAGCTGTGCCATCATGGTTGGTATCACCGCGAAGCACACAGCAACCGCTTGAACCGGTATTCGATGCACCCGGAGTCGGCGTGGAGAAGAATTGCCATGTCGGTCCCCCATTCGTCGACCGGCCCTCGCTGATGTCGGTGCTCTGCGAACCGAACGAGTAGGCGTCGATAACTTCGTTTCCGGCCGCCAGACGACCATATATACCGACCTCCTCACCACCACTACTCAACTTGAAATTGGTGTGCAAGGGGCCATCGTTCTCATCATTGTCAGTCCAGACCAGTAGGAAGCCACCCGCTTCCAGGACCGTATCCGGGAATGACCATTGGGTCGTGCTGGCCACGTCGTCAGTGAGGAATAGCCCCAGCATATATACCGGGTCAGGCCCCGGATTGTAGATTTCCAGCCAATCCTCGTAGCTGCCGGTTTCGTCCTGGAGGACACTGTCATTGACGGCCAGGAA
>CAZHDS010000272.1:0-1873 GCA_964531495.1 uncultured Ignavibacteriales bacterium | reverse complement strand
AATCCTCGTAGCTGCCGGTTTCGTCCTGGAGGACACTGTCATTGACGGCCAGGAATTCGTTGATTAGGAGGGTGACGGTCTCAGGATTGGAGGGATTCTGGTTCTCAGCCCCAGGTGTAGCCATGCTCAACATTTGCCATTCACCTTCACCATCAGCCCAACGTCCCCAGCTCACATTGGAGGCCAGAGCGGGAAACGTGACCTGATCGATGATGACCTGTCCGTCGGTCAGATAGATGTCCTCGCCGTCTCCGTCCAACTTGAATTGCGCATGAAAGTCACCCTCGCCCGGCTCTTCGTCCGCCCACACAACGACGTATTCGCCAGGCAGAAGGGTGGTATTGGGAAAAACGAAGTCGGGCGTGCCTTCCCAGTGATCAGTCAGGACAAATCCACTCATGTTGATCGCGGAGCCACTCACGTTGGCCACTTCGATCCAATCGTCGAGGTCCCCGAGTTCGTCAGCTACGGTGGCTCCGTTTACCGCCATGACTTCGTTAATGACTAGACCTTCAACGGGTGTCCAAGAGCCGATCAGACCGGTCAGATAGGTGTGGCGGTCGCGGATGAATCCGTTCAGTCCCGGGATCAAACGTCCGGGCGGGGGGCCGCCACTGGCATAGATGTCAGATGTTATTGCAGACTCAAACTCGGCCGTGGTGAACATGTTGTTTGGATCGCTATAAACGTAGCTACGTACGAGGTCCCGCAGTTCCTCCATGCGGTTGAGCAGTGTATCCGGCTGCGCCGCACCTGCCATTAGTTTCTTCATGTGGCCCAGGTAGAGATTGTCGTACTCCCCAATCTGCCAGAGACGCTCGGCCAGGGGACGGTCCTCGCCCGATTGAGTACTGGTCCAATACGGACTTAGTTGTTTCAATTGCGTCAGAGACATGCCGTACATATTGAAAAGTCCCCACGCCTCGTTTTGGTCCCACTTGGCGAAGACGATGCGACTGTCCAAATCACGGTGATAGAAATAGTAATTGACGCAACGACCGATGTAGCTGTCCAGATTAACAACCAGGTTGTCGATAGCTATCATGGCCATGGCTGAGTTGACGTCGATGAGATTGTGCATGCTGTCGGGCAGATCCGCCAGGGCGATATTGTTCAACTGGTCTGCCAGCTCGACCAGGGATGACCAGTCGTTCAAGTCCTCGTTCGTCTTCAGTTCATAGTCGCCGTAGTAGGACGACTCACTCGAGCCTGTATACTCCATCGAGCCGTGCGGCTCACCCTTCCAGAGGTTGCCCTCCTCGCTGGCACCGAAGCGGCTTTCGATGAACTCCTGATCGTACTGCTCTATCAGGATGTAGAGTCCCCAATAGGTACCATTGATGTACACGGCGGCGTAGTTGGTGCGCTCGGTCGGCAAACCAACCGCCTCGCATAGCTCGTAGGCGCATTTCTCCCGCACAAAACTTGGATCAAGGAAACAGTTGTTCAGATTGAGTTTGTCGAGGCCTGATACGGTTTGATCGAGGACGTACTCGTCAATGTCCAACTTGAATGACTTCTTCAGGCCGTTGTACGACATATAACTGCTATTGCCCTTGAAGCGTACTCCGATGTTGTCGAAGTGCACCGTTCCCCAATCGAATTCGGCTTCGATGTACGGGATGTCTTCGTAGTCTTCGTAGTTGTCGGTCAGTTGGTCCCACCAATCAGTCTGGTGGAAGGTCAGGTGGATCTCGTGGACGGCATCGCCGTCAAACAGAGGGTGGTCGGCCGGTACAAGGGCAGCTTGGGATCCAATAGGAAACAGGGCAAGGGTGAGGATGAAGAATAGGGTGGCTCTGGTGTACATGGTTGCTCTCCTGTGTATCGTAATTCAGACCTGCTGGGACAGGGACTTTGATTCGTAATAAGT
>CAZHDS010000271.1:2045-3856 GCA_964531495.1 uncultured Ignavibacteriales bacterium | reverse complement strand
CGGGCAGTTGCAGGAACTGGCGGGACTGGCTTTTGACGAAAGCCATCTGACCATTGCGGCCCTGGGACCGACTCGCAAAAAGGTCCTTGAGGATGCGATCTAAGGCGGACGTGCCGTCAGCGGGGCCGGCACGCCCTCCGTTGGCGCAGGTCCTAACTTTTCACAAGTCTATCGATACTATTTCATGGGGAGCGACGAACTATGCTCCCGTTCGCCTGCGACGATTGTTACGCTTCTTGGTAGGGGAGGGATATCGACTAGCTACTCTGGGCGAAGTTACGGCGTCTCCAGAGAACAATACCATCGCGCTGACGTTTGATGATGGCTATTTGCACTTACGCGATGTGTTGCCGCTGCTCATGGCGGAGTTTGATTTCCAACCGACTGTCTTCGTACCCACCGCCTGCATTGGTCGCGACAACGACTGGGACTACAGTCACATGATGTCATCTTGCCCGCATTTGTCGGCTGGTGACATAGCAGGGCTGGCCCGGGACGGTGTGGAGTTCGGTTCTCACAGCCACAACCACCACGATCTGACGCAGACAAACCCCGGGGAGTTGCTCGCCGAGTTGAGCCGATCCCGAGATCTTCTCAAGGGGCTAACGGGTCGGCCAATCACCAGTGTTAGTTATCCTTTTGGGCGAACGAACAGCTTGGTCTTTGAGGCCGCCGCCGAAGCTGGTTTCGAGCATGGTTTCACGATGGCCTACCCCGAGGCTGGCCAGGCCGCTCTTCAGCGCGGGCGGCTCGCGATTTATGGCTTCGATACGCCTCTGTCTGTGCTGAAGAAACTGAGGCCCGGCACCACGGGGTATCGCCTTGAGAGATGGAAAGCGGCGCTGACTAGTCGTCTGGCCGGGGGGAGTGTCCTGTTGGCGCGCAGGCGCAGGCATCATCAATAGGCCTTGCGCAGATCAGCCCTTTCTCTTATTTTCAACGTCATAATTTCCACAGACCAGGAACGGACCGATGACACCGGATAATCAAGACCCAAATTACGATTTCAAGACGGTTGAGTCGAAATGGCAGAAGAAATGGTCTGCTGACGGCCTTTTTCGAGCGCCGGACGACATTGACCCGGACAACAAATTTTACATGCTGGTCATGTTTGCCTATCCCTCCGGTGATATCCATATGGGGCATTTCCGGAACTACATCATCGGAGATGCGGTTGCTCGGAAGCAGATGATGATGGGCCGGGATGTGATCCATCCCTTTGGCTGGGACGCTTTTGGCTTGCCGGCCGAGCGGGCCGCCATCAAGCATAATTCTCACCCTCAGGAGTGGACGCTCTCCAATATTGGAGTCTCGCGTGAGACGCTGCAGAAAGTTGGCATTTCGTTCGACTGGTCACGCGAAGTGACATCGTGCCTGCCTAACTATTATCGATGGACCCAGTGGATCTTCATTCAGCTTTTCAAGAAAGGGCTGGCGTACCGCAAGCGCGGTTTTGTCAACTGGTGTCCTGAGGACAAGACAGTTCTGGCCAACGAGCAGGTGGTCAACGGTTGCTGCGAGAGATGCGACACCGAGGTCGTCAAGAAGGACCAAGTCCAGTGGTATTTCCGGATCACCGACTACGCCGACCAGCTAGTCGATGACCTCGACCGCCTGCCCGAGTGGCCCGAGGCTGTCAAGACAATCCAGAAAGAGTGGATTGGTCGCTCATATGGGGCTGAGATCGATTTTGTCATCGAAGATACGGGCGAGAAGCTGCCCATTTTCACCACCCGCCCGGATACGGTGTACGGCGTGACTTACATGGCTGTTGCTCCTGAGGCCGAGCTGCTCGATAGCTTGAATCTCGA
>CAZHDS010000271.1:0-2035 GCA_964531495.1 uncultured Ignavibacteriales bacterium | reverse complement strand
GTGACTGGTGGCAGCGGTGTGGTTCGCCAGGCGATGACCAGCGGCAAGCGTGCACTTTGCGCGGGCCCCGGCAATCCACCGGTAGATGGCGATGCGACGCTCCGAAATAGAGCGAGCGGCCGCTACCGACGACAAGGACGGCGTGTTCACGGGCAAGTATGCCGTCAATCCTTTCAATGGTCAACGGGTTCCGCTCTGGGTCGCGGACTATGTTTTGGCTGGTTATGGCACCGGGGCTGTGATGGCTGTTCCGGCCCATGACACCAGAGATTTTGCGTTCGCCAAGAGATATGGCATTCCGATTCAAGTTGTGATTCATCCTGACGCCGATACGGCCCTCGACGCCAACGAGATGGACGAAGCCTTCACTGAGCGTGGCCCCATGGCAAATTCTGGCCATTTTGACGGCCTAGCCGGTGCCGAGGCGATCGAGACGGTCACGGCCTATGCGGCCGAGAAGGGATTCGGACGCGCCAGGGCAAACTACAAGCTCAAGGATTGGTCGATCTCGCGGCAGCGTTACTGGGGAGCGCCGATCCCGATCATTCACTGTGTCAAGTGCGGGACAGTGCCAGTTCCTGATGCCGATCTTCCGGTGGTGTTGCCGCCGACCGAGAGTTATGTCCCCAAGGGCCGCTCGCCGCTGGCCGACGTGGCGGAGTTCATGCACACCACCTGCCCCACGTGCGGGGGAGAGGCGGAGCGTGATCCCGATACAATGGATACGTACGTGTGTTCATCGTGGTATTATCTGAGGTATCTGGATCCGCACAACGAGTCGCTGGTTTTTGACAGCGACAAGGCGAACAAGAGCCTGCCGATTGATCTCTATGTCGGGGGCATCACGCATGCCACCGGACATTTGATATATTTTCGATTCTTCCACAAATTCCTGCGCGATCTGGGATTGCTCGAGTCCGACGAGCCCGCCACGCGCTTGTTCAACCACGGCATGGTGCAGGATGGCCAGGGCGAAGTGATGTCGAAATCGAAGGGCAACGTTGTGTCGCCGATTGAAGTGATGGGTAAACGCGGTGTTGACGTTGCTCGCCTGGCGATGTTTTTCACGGCTCCCTCTGAGCGAGAAGTCATGTGGAGCGAATCTGTCATCACGGGCGTGGAGAAATTCGCACTCAAGCGACTGTGGCGGCTGCTTGACGGATTCCGTGGCTCAAAAGTGGGCTTAAACCAATACTTCAAGCTTGGAGACCTGACAGAGTCTGATCGAAAGCTGTACGTAAAGCTCAACCAGATTATCAAGAAGGTCTCGGAAGACTCAGATAGGCTACAGTTTAATACCTGTATTGCCGGTCTTATGGAACTCGTGCGTGAGCTTGACTCAAGCCAGGTGTCGAACCACAATCTTAACGACCGCGTGATTCTGAACATCATTCAGATGGTTGCGCCGATGGCGCCGCACATGGCTGAGGAGCTCTGGCGGCTGGCTGGTCGCGACGATACGGTATTCAAATCCGGCTGGCCAGAATACGATCCTGATGCCATCGTCGGTGATCTGATCGAGCTTGCGGTTCAGGTAAACGGCAAGTTGCGGGCACTGGTGAGCGTTCCGGCGGACGCCGATCAAGCCCAGGTTGAGGCTTTGGCCTTCGAGCAGGAAAAGGTTACGGCTTTTGTTGACGGTAGAACTATCGTGAAGAGGATATTTGTGCCGGGTCGTATATTCAATATTGTGGTCAAAGGCTGAGGATTAGCTGTCTGGCATGATTCAGCTCTTAGCGTAGGTTAACATAATATATCTTATGAGACAATAAAGCGCAAATGAAACTCAGTATCGTCATACCGGTCTACAATGAGCTCTCCACTCTTGAGGAGCTTCTCGCTGCGGTCAAGGCCTCGCCGGTGGCTGACAAAGAGATTATCCTTGTGGACGATTTCTCGACTGACGGCACTCGTGAGTTAATTGAGAGCAAGTTGGCGTCCGTGGTCGACCGGGTCATCTATCAGCCGCGCAATTTCGGTTAGGGCGCCGCATTGCGAGCTGGTTTTGCCGAGGCGACCGGTGACATCGTGCTGG
>CAZHDS010000270.1:0-3868 GCA_964531495.1 uncultured Ignavibacteriales bacterium | reverse complement strand
TATCAAACACACTAATCTACTGCCAAACTGTCTCAGGAGGTATGGTATTCATACAATTCCTATAGCGGGGCCGATCCAAACGGCGGAAACAACAATGGCATTGAACCAAAGATCGACAGTCTCTATCTCTGCCCAGCCAAGCGGCCTTGACAGGAGCGTTAGTACTATACTTATGACGGAGTAGGCCAAAATAGAGCCGGCGCCTAAACTGATCTTCCGATTTAGCTCTGTGAACTCCAATGAAGTAGTCATGGCAAGGTCCTTTCCTCAGGCTTCGTTTACTTTCGCTTCGACCAAAAGTGCCTCTGCCGACCTATTTGTTACCCGAATGTTAAACTTCGTCCAATAGGCCGAAAGATCCGTCCCACGCGGCGTCAAAACCTGCCATGAAACTGTAACAATCCTCCGGCCACTGGCACTGAAGGGCAACAGAGCAACGAAATGCGAATCGAAACCTGAATCGAAGGAGGATGCCATGTTTACGAAAGTCCTTACAACATCATTTATTATCATGCTGGCTATGATTGGCGCTTCTAGCTGCGATAAGAGCCCTGTCGCTCCGGAGCCAGAAAAGCCTATGGGCGAAGTGGTACCGTCTGCCCTGATTTTCAGCACCGTAGAGGTCGGCGAGAGCGAAGAACTCACGTTCACTATCACAAACGTCGGCGGCGGACAATTGAAGGGTACCGTTGCCGAAAACTCGCGTAGTTACTCGTTACAGGCCGGTGCTGGAAGCTACATTCTAGGTCCAGGCCAGAGCAGGACGGTTACGGTGAAGTTCACCCCGAAACAGGCCGGCGATATGGCTGGTGAAATCCTGACAGGTGATGGCTGTGGCGATGTCAGCTGCTCCGGAGTCGGCCGCGTACCGCCGTCGATCTGCATAATAACACCGCAGACCCTGGACTTTGAGTCAGTTGAGGTTGGCAAGTCCAAGGAGATGACATTTGTGATCGAAAACCGAGGCCGAGGCACAATGACAGGCACGGTGGCGATCAACTCCAGCGAATTCAGTATCCTCGCCGGAGCAGGCCTTTACAGTCTGGAGATGGGCCAGCAACGCACGGTGAAGATCCGCTTCTCCCCCGCTTCGGTTGGTTCAAAGTCTGTTTCGATCACGACCGGCACAGCGTGCGGCGATGTTAGCTGCACCGGCACTGCCGCTGCTTTGCCTCTTGCATGCGAGATAACGCCTCTGAGCCTCAGTTTTCTTCCGGTTGAACTTGGCCAGACTGCAATACAGTTCTTCACGATCGCGAATACTGGTGAGGCAGTGCTGAACGGTGAAGTAGCTGAGAGCTCTCCACACTTTTTCATCTCAGGAGGAGGCGGCAGCTACAGTCTTGCGGCTGGCGAAAGGCACATTGTAACCGTTGGCTTCGCGCCAACCTCGGCAGGGGCAAAGTCAGTGACCATCCAAACCGGTACAACCTGTGGCGATGTGATATGCTCCGGAACCGGTACCGACCCCAACCCAACGTGTGAAGTAACGCCACAAAACCTGGACTTCGGCTCTTTGGAAATCGGTCAATCCACGGAACTCACGTTTTCAATAAAGAACACCGGCCGAGCGAAGCTGAGCGGCGTAATAAGCGAAAACTCCAGCCACTATTCGATAATCGCCGGCCGCGGCATGTTCAGACTGGATCAGGGCCAAAGCCATAGGGTGCTGGTTCGCTTTGCGCCTACATCTGTCGGGACGAAATCAATAACGATCCTGACCGGTCCAAGCTGTCCAGATGTGTCCTGCTCTGGCGAAGGTTCTTCTCTGGCCCCGGTCTGTGAGATCATGCCGACCAACCTCAGCTTTGGTTCGGTTGAGGTGGGTCGCAGTGAAGAGATGACCTTCACTATCAAGAACGCCGGTCAAGGCACACTCAGCGGTGTCGTGAGTGAAGGCTCTCCTGACTACTCGATTGTCAACGGGATCGGTTTGTACAGTTTGGAGCAAGGTCAGAGCCGCGTAGTACGCATTCGCTTCATCCCGACGTCCGCAGGATTGAAGACCACCTCTATCCAGACCGGTACCGAATGTGGCAACGTCTCTTGCTCAGGTACGGGCACTGAATCTGAGCCATCCTGCTTTGTCACCCCTGCTGATCTCGACTTCGGCTCGGTCGAAGGTGGCCTCAGCAAAGACATGACTTTCGCCATTCAAAACATCGGCGGCGGTACGCTCAATGGAGTCGTTAGTGAAGCTTCCAGTCATTACGCCATTGTCTCGGGCAGCGGATCTTATGCCCTGACCCAGGGCGAGAGCAAGACCATCAAAGTGCGATTCGCTCCGATGTCTGCAGGGCCAAAACCTACCACGATTCGTACCGGCACCGTGTGTGGCGACGTCAGTTGCACGGGCACCGGCACCGAGCCGGTGCCGTCCTGCTCTGTCACCCCCCAGAACTTGAGTTTTGGTTCAGTCGAAGTGGGCCAAGCTGAGGAACGGGAGTTCACTATCAAGAACATTGGTCGAGCTACTCTCAATGGGGTTGTGAGCGAAAACTCCGGTCAATACTCAATCGTCGCTGGCAGCGGTCTGTACAGTCTTGGCCAGGGTCAGAGTATAACCGTGAGGGTGCGTTTCTCACCGACTACGGACGGACCAAAGTCTGTGGCCATCCAGACTGGAACCAGGTGCGGCAGCGTATCTTGCGCCGGTACCGGAACGGCAGTAGTGAGCGAAACTGCCCTCTATATATGGAACAACACCTCGCACTTTCTGGTGAGCATAAAGGTCAATGGGCGCGAGTTGCTGCCGGGTTCGGGCAATGCCATCGGTCCTGGCCGCAGTGTACGAGTGGCCAACCTACCCGGGGAATATCAGATCAGCATTGAAAACGGCTTCTGGGAATTCAATACGAGTAAGAAGGTGCTCAATGTCTTTCCCAATCCCCTGGCCCCTGTGGCCGTTTCGCTGAACGCGGGCGAAACAAAGGACATCAAACTCATGGATCCGCCGATCAACGAGAAGCTGACGTGGCACAAGAACGGCCAAGAGTCCAGCTACTGGGAGGGGATCTACTTCACGGGATTCCCGGTCCAGTCTCACGTTGCAAAGGTCAGATTTCGGGCCGATGGAACATATGACTTCTGGGTCGACTCAGATTATCGCGGCCGGTTCGCCTACCAGCATCAGTCGTACACGGCTGCGCTGTTCACATACATGTTCAAGGTAGGCGGTTTCGATGCAACATACACTGAGACAGATCCTGGTACGGTAAACATCAAGAATGGTCCGCCAGATTTTCCGTGGATCGCTTACACTTATCAAAGACCGTAAGGAGGGGAATTGCAGCCCCAACTACGGGGGTTTCTGTAGCGGAAAGGCCGGGCGCATGCCCGGCCTTTCTCGTTGGAGATCAACCATATACAGCTAATCGACGATCATTTTGTGCTCCCCCAGTAACAATCCCGATGGCACTGGCACTCATGGGCAGAACCGAAACAAGGAATCAAACAACCCCTTTTAGGAGGAACCGAAATGAAACACCTAAGCAAACTAACCAGAGCGGCTTCACTGCTGCTCGCCCTGACCATCTGCCTTTCGAGCAGCGCGTGGTCACAGGACTGCGAATCCCTGGCCTATGCTCACACGCCTTTCCCGGCCGACGGCTCAACGGGTCTGGGAGAGGGCAATCTGCTGTTGACCTGGCAGACCGACCTTGAGCCGGTCGTTTTGCTGGAGGCCGATTTCAACGACAAGAGTTCCAACTTGCCAATCGGCACGCGTGGTCCGGTCTACGGTGAGCCGATAAGCGTGGATCCATCCGTTACAGCAATCGCGCGGGAGATGCCGATGGCTACGAAGAGCCTCGAGTTTCACGACATCGATGATTACTCCGCTGGTGGTGCCCGTTTTGAATTCCTGGAC
>CAZHDS010000269.1:0-3929 GCA_964531495.1 uncultured Ignavibacteriales bacterium | reverse complement strand
CTTCTACAGGTAGGAAATCCTGTCAGAAACATGAACATTCCTGAACATTCTGGTGATGCCAAGAGAGAACCGCCAGAGAAGAGTGCAAAATCCTGTCCAAAATCTCAACATTTAACAACAATCTGTCTGCAACATTAACATTTGTTAACATTCTTGCTGCCTTTTGTTTCGGTTCCGGCGGGAAGTAGCTAGGGCCACACCCCCCCCGTGTTAAACCAGCCTTGTAAGGGGACACAGCTCTCTAGATTCAGGCTTCCTGAGTGTCGGACAACATCCTTCTACCATGTTACCAACAGGTACAACTCATATACACAAGCCTATAACGTCTTAGCATTAGCAAGCATGTTAAACGCTTTGTTCAGGTTGTATTTACAGGCGTTAATAGGCATGTGGGACTAGTTGCACGGCCTCTCTCACTCTATACCCAACCTTATACGCAGAAGTATACCTGTTATATACTCCGCCAAGATACTAGATGATGATTTATTTGAAGAAGGGGGACCCCTTGCCCATACCCATCCCCCTGTGTGTATGTATATAGTCCCTCTTAAAATCGTTTAACGTATGATGCAAGGCGTTGTGCTTGCATCATTCGCACTTATGGTTGTTGTGCAATTCACGAGTTTCATCTGGCTCCAAATTCTCGCAACAGCGTGGCTGCTTCGTCTTGGCCTTTGAACAACTTGGCAGTATCGAGCGGCGTTCTACCTGCGAAGTCTCTGGCGTTGATATCAGCACCAGCCACAATGAGAACGCGCATCACTTCAGTATGGCCATTCAATGCAGCGAGATGGAGTGCGGTTTCGTTCAGGGTTGTAGAACCTGTGGCGTTGACATTTGCGCCATGCTTGAGAAGAATCTGGACGCATTCTGTTCGCTTGGCACTTGCTGCGCTGATTAGAGGCGTGCCTCCCACCTCAACCCACGAGTCAATATCAGCTCCTTTGGAAAGAAGGTACTTTACCATTTCTGGTTGGCCGAATCCGGCAGCGAAGTGAAGCGGCGTTCCAAACGGTTTCTTCTCGTTGATGTCGGCCCCAGAATTCAGCATTACCTCGGCTCGCGAGATGTCACCGGATTTAG
This sequence comes from uncultured Ignavibacteriales bacterium, assembly GCA_964531495.1. Lineage (GTDB taxonomy): Bacteria > Zixibacteria > MSB-5A5 > GN15 > FEB-12 > DAOSXA01. Next base: position 2,846 of record CAZHDS010000269.1, on the reverse strand, counting down.
CCGCTTCATGAAGGCCGCCGGGCGCGGTGATGTCGCGGGCAACATTCCAGATTCCCACGGCGACAAGGCAAAACAGAGCTAGACTCCCGTATCCCAGAACAAGCCCTGCTACTGCCATGCCTTTGCCCTTCAAATGGGATTTTCTGATGGAGCGAGAGGCAATATGCCCACAGATCACCGCAGGGATCCCGGCGAGTGGCCCAAAGGGAATTATCCCAAGGATGCCAAGGATTAGGCTTGCGACTGCGGCGCGGTTGGTGCGTTTCGGTTCGGCCTGCTTAAGGGACAAAGGGCTTGGGTTTGTCATATCATCTTCTTTCCTTTGCACAACTATGCAGGTAACCGGAGCCGGGACCTGCTGTTGGTTCTGCCATTCCTTTTCATCTGGTCTGTCTTGATGCGAAGATGGGATGGTCTGCGTACTTCTTCCATACTACCTTGGACTGGGACCAGCCATCTCCCGTCCTGTGTCCCTTGCAAAGCTGGCAAGCAACAATGAGCGGCATGAACGGGATAACCAGTGGCAGATTGCGTTTGAATGAGGCCCCGATGCCACCCGTAACTCCTGTTTCTTCATCAATCACTTTAACTCCACACATGAGTTTCCCTAGGGAATGTCCGCCAAAACAGTCCTTGCAGAAGAAGATCGGCAGGAGAAGGTATCCAATGACATTGGCAGTGGATTCGATTTCTGTCTGCGATGCCCCGGATGTTGCCATCGCTATTCCTATGGCAACCGCAACAGGAAACATGAGGAAACGCCAGCCTATTGCATCAAGAAAGAACGCAAACTGCCTGCGATTGGCGAAGGCATAGTAACACTTCTTGCAAACCATGTGGCCGTAGAGCTCCTTAGCCTTGCGCATGTGCTTTGTCTGGCCGCACAGGGGGCACGCCCCATCCGGCTGAGAGGCAGGTGGAAGGGGTGGCGCTACGGCCACTGCCGCAACGGCGGGCGCCGACTTCGGGATGCTGAACTGCCCCTTACAGGAGGGGCATTCTAGGGTTTGCCCGAGTAGGTCGTCGGGCACTTCAAGATGCTGGCTGCAATGCGGGCATTCATATTCGGATTCACTCATGCGTCACCACCTTTCTTTTCTCTGGCAGAACGTCAACTTTCAGCGGACGTTGACCCGCCTGGTTCAACGGTACACTGGAAAGTTTTGTCGGCTACATTTCCTTCTCAATCAAGTCTTCAAACGGGAATCTCAGTCCGTATTGCCTCTTGAAGAAAGCATACTTGGCCGCCATGTTGTACTTGGCCGAGAAAATCGAGTAGAGCAGAAGGTGTGGTTCGAACAACATGTCTATGCCGATGTCGAGAACCGGAACTCGCAGAGCAATGGCAAATGCCGCTTTCCAGTATGCCCCTTGGATGCACAAGAGAACCACGGTGACAACCGTGAGGATCCACGCAACGAAGTTGTGGCAAAGCGTCACGTTGAGTGTGTGGAGAAGAGACTTGGAGTAGAAAAACCAGTTCAGAACGCCGACCGCAACGTTTGCACACAGTGGAATCCCAATGATGTAGTACCAGGACAACGGCGCAAAGGCTGAATAGATCAGGGTGCCTAGCATGACCAGGAATGAAATCTCACCCGGAAACTGAAACCAGAACTCGACCTCGATCTTCTGGGTGGTCGTGAGGTATGGGTTGTTCATTTGGTAAGCGAGTGCCTCGGCCTGAGCAGAAGCCTTCGCATTGATGAGTTCCATACGTTGAGCATTGTCCTGATCTGTCATTTCCGTCCTCCTTCTGCCCAACTACTAATTAAAGGGTTTTCGATTATCTCCAAAATGGGAGGTAAACGCAAAGATCACCCATATAACAATGGCATATTTTCTGAAAGTATAATCCTTCTAAACATGGTGGTCAAGTGTATGCAACGGATTATTCTCGTAACAACCTTGCCTGTTTGGTCGTGAGGTTTCTTCTTGTCCCTCATGCCATTATGTTTTATACTTACCACAGTAACAGTAATGGATAAAATGCTGGTTGTTGGTCAAAAAACGGAGCCACGTGGAAAAGGAGTTGCGATGGTTTTTTTGATTATGTTGCTTCACGGTGTGCCAGTGTATGTTGCTGGCATTTGGTCCGGCAAGGTTCGTATTATGACTATCGTTGCTATCATAAGTGGCTTCATTGCTGTCGTGACCGGAAACCCATACTACATGATAAATGATTTGGTTGCGGTTGGTTGTGGATGGGGACTGGGTTTCTATTCGATACGCAATTTACAACAATGATGTTATAGTAGCTATATTGTTAAATCATTGTTTTAGGATTATACTCTTAAAAATTAAATTCAGACAGATTCTTGAAAGAAAAGGACCTGATGAAACGAATCTGGATTCCACAGATAGTTGCGACAATCATGCTGCTTTGGGCTCTTAATCCGGAGAATCCTTACGGGTACTATATTCTCCTGCGGTGGGTCTGTTGTGGCATATTTCTGTTTTTATTGACGCGATCAATTGCCGTCAACAAGCAGGGATGGGCTTGGACCTTCGGCATCATGGCGGGGATATATAATCCGATTCTGAGTCTCCATATGAATCGAGAAATCTGGTCCGTTGTAAATGTCATCACCATAATCATAGTATGGGTCTCTATTTTTGCACTAAAGCCCAAGGAGAAAGAAAAGATATGAACGGACCATTCCCTCTGATTGGCATATTGATACTACTCGGGATTATGACCTTCGTCGTTAAGGTTGTTCTGCCCGGACTAGGCAAAGGAACAATCACACTTCCATATCAGAAGGAACCAGTTCTTTTTACACCGGCGGAGCGATCGTTTCTCGGCGTGCTTGAACAAGCCCTCGGTGATCAGTTTAAAATCTTAG
>CAZHDS010000268.1:0-3938 GCA_964531495.1 uncultured Ignavibacteriales bacterium | reverse complement strand
GACCACTACTTCATAGAGTTGGAGTTATTGGGGGATGAGATAGAGGCACTTGATGATGCTGTTTCAGAAGACCCCAAGCCAGAACATGTCAACGACATTCGCGACCTGAAGAAGCAAATGATTTCGATACGTAAAGCCGTCTGGCCCCTCCGCGAAGTTATCGGTGGCCTCGAGAGGACCGAGTCCAAGTTGATTAAAGAGCCAACAGGTCCCTACATAAGGGACTTGTACGAGCATACGATTCAAGTAATCGACACCGTTGAGACCTTTAGAGATATGGTCTCGGGGCTACTGGATCTGTATCACACTGGTCTATCTAATCGCATGAATGAAATCATGAAGGTGCTTACTATCATTGCGACGATTTTCATTCCATTGGGCTTCCTTGCCGGCGTCTATGGCATGAACTTCGATACTACTGCAAGTGCGTTCAATTTGCCGGAGCTCGGCTTTCGTTTCGGCTACCCCATGTTCTGGGGTGTGGTCGTCGCGGTTGCCGGCAGCTTAGTTTGGTTCTTCCGCCGTAAGAATTGGTTCTAAGCTAGTGAGAGCCACGATCCCCAAGAGTGTGATAGGTCCTGTGGAGTGATGAGGAAGCTGCTCAAGACAACGCTGGTTGGACTGTCATCTCTGCTGATAGTCGCGTTGGCTATCGGGTTGTTGCTGACTAGTGAGCCCGGTGAGAATATCATCAAGGAATGGATAGAGAACCGGCTGACCGCTGAAATCGGGTTGCCAGTCAGTATTGCCCGGTTTGAGACGAACCTCTGGTCGCACGCAACAATCGACACTCTGATTGCAGCATCGTCAGAAGACCAAGACGGGCCCCCCACTCTATTCGTCGGTCATATCCGCGTCGACTATTCTATCCCTGAGTTGCTTGGAGAGGTTGTCACGCTAAGAACGCTCCTGGTGGACAACGTCACTGTCGCGATAACGCTGGACAGCCTTGGTCAGTTTGGAATCCCTGCACTCGACGCTCCCGCTTTGGAGCCAGGAAATGTCGACAACGGCTCACGTTCCATATGTATTGACAGTTTGTCGTTAGCTAGAGTCGATGTGTCGTACAGCGATCGGCAATTTCCGTACTCTGTGGCGCTGTCTGAGATAACGCTTTCGGCCAGGGGCAAGGCTGATGGCTCCTTCGCAGGTCAATTGTTCGTGGGTAACGCGTTTGCCGTCTATGACAACCAAGCCCTGGATCTCCACGATCTTGAACTCGCCGCATCCATCAACCGCAACGCTCTTCGAGTAGACAACTTGAGAGCAGAGTGTGAGGGCTTGGTTGTCAAGGCGCATGGTGACATTGGCCTTGACGATGCAAAGGATCTGTCTCTTGCAGTGACCGTTGACGGGACGCTTGACACACTAGTGTCCTTGGCGGCAGAGTATCTTGATCTTCTGACATTGAAGAGTGGCTACACTAGCATCCAATGCCGAGTCGAAGGCAGCCTCGATTTCCCGATTGTGAGTCTTGACGCCAGCCTGGGTGATCTGATATTCCAGGATCTGATCGTTCAATCTGCTGAGTTTTCCGCGGAGTACCGGGAGCACCAGCTAATGGTCGACACTTTCCTGGTAATGACCCTTGAGGGCACTATGAGCGGTAAGGCCGGCATCATACTGGACACTCCCGGCTCCTCCTCGCTGAGTTTGGCGATAGACCGGATTGATCTCGCTTCGCTGTGGCAGGCCATATATGCAGAGCCGTCACCCTATCAAGGAACCATCAGAGGCAATCTTGACGCTCGGGGAGACTATCAGGAGTTAACGTCCTGGACGATCGATGCGCGTATTGCCGGTGATAGTCTACGCTACCTAAACCGCCCAGTGCCTGAGCTAACCTGTACGGCAAGAATCGAATCCGGTCGCAGCAGCTTTGCGCTCATTCACGGTAGTGATGAGATTCATGCCGAAATCGACTTCGGGGCGGACAGCTTGCATGGAGCTTTCAACGTCTCTGTCCCAGACATCACCGCTCTGTCGCGCTTTGTCGATCAGCCCGAAGTCTACGGTAGTTTGCGGGCCCGAGGGACAATCGGAGGAGCTTATGCCAATCCGACCTTTCATTCGACCGTTCATGGGGCGGAGATCACATATTTCGACTTCCCGGTGGACTCGATTATGGCAGAGTTGTCCTATGTCGACAGCACTTTGGAGGTGATCGACTTATGGTGCTCTGGAAGACTGGACTCCATAGACACTGAGCATCCTCCCTTTGGCCTCGATTCCATTCATGGATCGATAGCCTATGAAGGTCGGCTTTTGGGATCAATGGATCGCCTCTCGGGCGAAATCACTGCCCAGTTAAACGAACCTCGCTACGCTTCGTATGCCGCTGACTCACTGTCAGTGGAAGCCCGACTGAACGGATCTCAACTTGCGATCACCGAGCTGCGCGTGAGCCGTGGGGATCTGGGTGCTCGATTGAGCGCGACATATGACACGTTGACCGCTATTGGGGCATTTGATCTTCAGCTTCATCCGCTATCGACTCGGTCCGGCAGCGATCGCGATCGGCCCGAAGGCGCCGCGAATACAAGAGAAAACTATGGATCGATAAACGGCGACTTCTCGCTACCTTCGCTATCCAACTTGTCAGCGGCAATACACGGGAGTGAGATTTGGATCGGTCTGTCATCCGAAATCACGGGGGACACGACCGTGACTGACGGTAACATCAGTTTTGATTTGGCTGTCGAGGGACCGTACGCAACTCCCGCGGCAGTCTTCAGTGCAACTGCTCGCTCCGTCAAGATGTCGGGGCACTTCATCGATTCCGTTACAGCCCACATCAGACTTGCCAAAGAGTTGCTCATTCTTGACAGCCTGAGCTCCCATGCCTTGGGCCAGAGGTTTTGGGCGTCAGGCCAACTTGGGTTGAGCGTTTCCAAGGACGGCGTATTTGAAATCACGGACAGTGCTCCGGTTACCGTAGAATTTGGTACAACAGATTTTGACTTGTCCGTTTTGAAGGGGTTGATTCTTCCCGCAGGCGAGCTCACAGGTATTGCCTCGACTACCTTGAGAGCTGATGGGACCCTTTCAGCCCCTCATCTAGACGGTTGGCTAAATGTTGATGACGGCCGAGTTCTATTGCAGGAAGGTGGTTTTCCTGTAAGCGACATTCAAGTGGCGATTCGATTTGCTGACTCCATCTTCACCATAGACCGTGCTGCAGCCACGGTCATGGATAGGTCCGTCGTGGCAACCGGTCTACTAACGGCAGCCCCCCCTTACGAATCCGCAATGGTGGATCTCAGCGCTAGTGTTGGCGAGGTCGGAAGGCTCGTGGTCGGGGGGATAGTATCGGACAGCGACATCCAACTTGAAGTACAATCGGACAGTCTCAACCTTGCGGTACTACAACCGTTTGTGACGGAGCTCGATTCTCTCCGAGGCCGAGTAGGCTGTCGCTTGGTGATCATCGGACAGCCTGCGGCCCCGAATATTGATGGACATCTAGAGATCAATGGGCTCTCACTCCAGTCGCCTCGATACCATGTCAATCTCAACGATGGTCACGCCTACGTTCGCTTTGACAGAAGCCAGGTTTTTCTCGATTCGCTGTTGTGTTCGCTCAACGGTGGCAAGCTTGCTTTGTCCGGCACCATCGCTCACGATCACGGAACGCTTCAAGACATTGCTCTGACCCTTAGCGCCAATCACGTATCAATGGATGTGCCTGGTTCGTATAGCATTGCCGTGGATAGTGCCACGTTGAGCTATGGCAAGCGGTTGGAGAACTATGTTCTGGACGGAGACATCGTACTGGGCGAGGCACGTCTTACAGCTGGTCTCCGGCCCACGTCAATCCTCCCGTGGGTACAGTCGCTGGAGACCGTAGATATGGTACTTCCTGAGCTAGTGGCGAGGTCGCGCCTTGATGTACGCATACGTGAGAGTGACAAACTCTGGATTGACAATAATCTGGCCCG
>CAZHDS010000267.1:0-3953 GCA_964531495.1 uncultured Ignavibacteriales bacterium | reverse complement strand
TTCACCAGGATTACGCCCGCAAACGAGACGATAAACAGCAGCCACTGGCTCTTCGCTGCGGACTCTCGCAATAGCCAGCCCGAAAACGCGATGGTGAAAATCGGGGACAAGTACTGGATCGTTACGGCGCTGGCCAACGGCATGCGCTGAAGCGTGTAGAAGAACATCACCAGGGCGGCAGTACCGGCCGCGCCTCGCATTAGCAGCAAGCGATGGTTGTTTCCCCAGGGACTGATCCCCTGTCGCCGAATGAGCACATATCCGGCGATCAGAGTAACAAGCGCACGAAAGAATACTATCTCGTGAGCCGGGATGCGCCCCAGGCTCTTCACGCCGATGTTCATCAAGGCAAAGAAGAAGGTTGCGATGAGAATGTACTTAATGCCCGGGGAAATCGATTTCATCAAGCTGACTCCGAAGCGATGGACATCTCTTTTTGGACGCCGAGCGGGATGAGAGCATATAGAAAAATACCCCCGGCAGGAGTTGAACCTGCGACCAATGGTTTAGGAAACCACTGCTCTATCCTCTGAGCTACGGGGGCAAGACTTTTGTTGCGACACCGGGCCGACAATCGCCAGACTTTCTGAGGAACTTGCATGGTAACAACTGTGGTCGGTAATGGCAACGTCTACTATTCAGAATCGTAGCTTATCAAGAAGTTCACATCACGACCGGCCAACTTCTCGCGCCAGGGTAAGTAGGATAATTCGATCACAGCGGCAATACCGGCCACGCTCCCGCCCAGCTTCTCAACCAGACTACAGGCCGCCGCCACAGTACCGCCCGTGGCCAGGAGATCGTCAATCACGACGACCCTTTGCCCGGCTTGGATGGCATCAGCGTGAATCTCCACTTTGTCCTTGCCGTACTCGAGTGAGTAGCTGGCAGCTACCGTCGCGGCGGGAAGTTTGCCTGCCTTGCGGCACAGCACCAGGCCCAGGCCCAAGCGGTCGGCCAGAGCTGCCCCAAAAAGGAAGCCGCGCGACTCAATACCGACAAGAAGGTCCGGTGCCAGAGCTCGAACGTAGGCCTCCATACGGTCCAGAGCCTGTTTCAATCCCACGGGATCGAGCAACAATGTCGTTATGTCGTAATACTGAACGCCCGGTTTGGGATGGTCCGGGACGGCGCGAATGAATTGCCTGATATCAGAATCCATCGTCAACCATGGTTTATTCGTGTGATCTCAAATGAATGAAAGGAACCCGTGGGCTCAAGCCAATCGACTCCAACGGCCTTCACCACCGCCGCGGGAGGACCCGTCCCGAGCTCCTCCACCAGAGACTCAATGAGGTTTCGCTTACCCTCGACAAAAGAGCTTACGGTACCGTCGACCTCATTTCGAACCCAGCCGGCCAGGCCAAGATTCACCGCCCTCTGATAGCAGAAGTAGCGGTACCCCACCCCCTGAACCATACCGGAAATGCTGATTTGTGCCCCAACTAAGGGCATGGCCGCTATTCTTCACCTCGAGCGATTTTCATAGCCAGCTCGGCCGCCTTGAGAGGATCTTTTTCCTGGATGATATCCTCGCCGAGACGCCAGGCATTTACAGAAATCACTCTTCGGTGGGCGTGCAGGGCAAAGGCCATTTCCGACAGTGTGCCGTACTTGCCAGGAAAGGCGACTACGGCGTCCGCAGCCCGAACGACCATAATGTTTCGAGCCTCGCCGAAGCCGGTCGGAATGGCGATGTCGATGTACTTGTTCGCATCATACTTGGAGTCGCTGGGCAGAATGCCGATCGTCAATCCGCCAGCTTCCTTGGCGCCTCGCGCGGCACCTTCCATTATACCTCCCAATCCCCCGCACACGACAACCCCGCCGTTTTCGGCGATGTATTTGCCCACTATCGAAGCCATATCACGCAGTTTTTTCGAGCACTTGCCCGCGCCGACAACGGCTATCATTGGCTTTCTCTCGGAAGACATGGAGATAGTCCTTCCTTTCCGTCTCACCTCAAATAGAAATGTGTTACAATAGCAAGGATCTCTTCTTTAGGAATCCCGTGTTTATAATCGGGGCGACTGGATTTGAACCAGCGACCTCTTAGCCCCGAACCAAGCGCGCTACCAACCTGCGCCACGCCCCGATCAAAACGCTTAGAGCCACTAATTATACGCTCAAATTTTAGGTTGTCAACTGTTTTCCGATCCAATTACCAGTTCAGGAGCGCCCCCCTATAAAGCTCTGGTCAAAGCCTGACTCGGCGATCATTGAGGCTCTTCAAACTGGAGCGATCTGTCATATCCGGATTCAGGGGCGTGATCGATACAGCCTCGCGATTGACGGCCTCAAAGTCAGTGCCGGGAGTCAACGTCCACGATGGTCGCCCACCGATCCAGAAATAATCCTTGTCCCGGGGATCACGCCGCGTCACGACTGTGTCCCGGTAGCGGCGACGTCCCAGCGAAGTAAACTCCACCCGACGATATGCGCGGCCATTGTCCTGCGGCAAGTTGATGTTGAGAAAGGTGGGCGGCACTATGGCCAAGTCGCCGAGCTGCATAATCAAGCGGGATACGAACAAGGCTGCTCTGCGCATCGGTGTGCCCAGCTTGTAGTCAGCCATTGATATGGCCAGCGACGGGACCCCAATGATCGCTCCCTCCATGGCCGCCGCCACTGTGCCGGAATAAGTCACGTCATCCCCCATGTTGGCGCCATGATTGATCCCGGACACGATTAAATCTGGCTTCTTCTTGGGCATGAGATGGTGAATAGCCAGCATGACACAATCCGTGGGCGTTCCGTCAGAAGTATAATGGAGATCATCGATCTTATTCATCCGCAAGGGACGATTGAGAGTCAGTGAATGGGAGCTGGCTGATCGCTCTCGATCGGGCGAGACCACAATCACCTTGGCCGTCCGACTGAGCTCGGTATCGAGGGCTCGAAGTCCATCGGCAAGATAACCATCATCATTCGTAAGTAGAATCGTTGGGCGTCGCGCCACTCAGAACCTCCTGGTATCAATCAATGTTGGGAATCTTGTCATAGCTCAATCCCCAGGCATACTTGTCCAAACCACGTCTCTCTCCGGTCAGTTCCCTCGGGCGCTATTTTCGACCGGACAGGTGATCTATACTTAGAATGATCACTGATGGAAGGCAAGCGTTAAGGATGGGCCCGGAAGCAAAAGTGACGCGGGTCACCACCAGAGGCGGCTGAACGCCAGGCGCACAAAACTGAGCGTGTCCAACAGGGGACTGATTCGAGACGGACCGTCGTTGTAGACAGTTGATACCGGTACCTCGCGAATCTCGTATCCGAGCTGTCCGGCGCGCAACAATAGCTCCGACTCAGCGAAGAAGCCATCGGACTTGAGACTGATCCTTTCCAGAAGCGACATTGGCAGCAATCGAAAGCCACATTGACTGTCGCGCACGCGACGGGCGTTGAACATAGAAATGACTATAGAGGTGAGGAAATTACTCAGCCGGCGAGCGCTCGGCATCAGTGCCGGTTGCATGGCTCGTGTCCCAAGCAAGACACGAGCTCCATTATCAAGAGCAAGAAAGCGCCGAATCTCCTCCGGACGATGCTGCAGGTCGGCGTCCATAGTCAGGACCGACCCGTACCCGCGATCGCGGGCGTATCTGAAACCTGTTCTAAGGGCAGCACCTTTCCCCCGGTTGCAGGGATGCCGCAGACACTTGACTTTGAGACGCTTGAGAATTTCTGCGGAGGCATCGCTGGAACCATCGTCGATGTAGATCAGATTGAGCGGATTCATGGCCGCCCTTAGCCGACCCACCAATTCATCCAGGTAGCTGGCGGCATTGAAGCCGGCCACGATAACCAGAGGGCCCTTGCGGGAACGATTTTTCATAAAGAGTCCGTTTGATGGATGCATCAAGCGGGACAATAGAAAGGGGCCAAACCCCTTATGGTCGGAGCGAGCCGATTTGAACGGCCGACCTCTCGCACCCCAAGCGAGTGCGCTAACC
>CAZHDS010000266.1:0-3955 GCA_964531495.1 uncultured Ignavibacteriales bacterium | reverse complement strand
ACAATCGGAACCCAAAGGAGTACGGTGCGATGTTGTCGAAAGTAATCTCCGCCTCAACGCTCGGAGTTGATGCCTATGCCGTGGAAGTGGAAGCCGATATCCAGCAGCAGCTCCCAGCCTTCATAACCGTTGGTCTGCCGGAAGGAGCGGTGCGCGAATCGAAAGAACGAGTGACTGCCGCGATCAAAAACTCCGACTTCGTCTTCCCGGCCAAGCGGGTCACCATCAACCTGGCCCCGGCTGACATTCGCAAAGAGGGTTCCGCATTCGATCTTCCTATCGCGGTCGGAATTCTCTCCGCCACAGGGCAAATTCTCCGGGATCGCTGCGATGATTTCGCCATGCTCGGGGAATTGTCGCTCGATGGTACGCTGCGGCCGATCCCAGGCGTTTTGCCGATGACCATGAGTCTCGGAGCCCGGCGCGGGCTCAAAGGCATTCTGGTGCCGAAAGGAAACGCTCGCGAGGCTGCTATCTCTGGAGCCCTGCCGGTCTTCCCGGTGAACTCGCTCAGCGAAGCGATTCACTTTCTCGAGGACGAAGGGACTATTCGCGAGTTCAAGGTCGATGTCGGCTCGGTCTTTCGTGAAGCTCATAACTATACGTGTGATTTCGCTGACGTCAAGGGCCAGGAGTCAGCCAAGCGGGCAGTCGAAGTTGCCGCTGCCGGTGGGCACAATATTATCATGATCGGTCCGCCCGGCTCTGGTAAGACGATGCTGGCGCGGCGCATGCCGACCGTGCTGCCCGATATGAGCCTCAACGAAGCGTTGGAGACCACCAAGATCCATTCCGTGGCCGGGCGTCTCCCCGCCGACTCCGCCCTGGTGGCCACGCGACCCTTCCGGTCGCCCCATCATTCCATTTCGTACGCCGGACTGATTGGCGGCGGGGCCATCCCCAAACCGGGTGAAGTATCATTGGCCCATCATGGCGTACTCTTTCTCGACGAGTTGCCCGAGTTCAAGAAAGACATCCTGGAGATGCTGCGCCAGCCGATGGAGGATAACGAAGTCACCATATCGCGGGCCCTGACAACGCTGACATATCCGGCTGGCTTCATGCTGGTGTCGGCGATGAATCCGTGCCCCTGCGGATACTATGGCGATACGACCCACGACTGCAATTGCTCCACCAGTGAAATTCAACGCTACATGTCACGCATCTCGGGGCCACTAATGGATCGTATTGACATCCATATCACAGTACCGGCCGTGAAGTTTCAGGATTTGTCATCCGACGACAAGGGCGAAAGGTCAGAACGAATTCGCGAGCGTGTCAACAGAGCTCGGGACCGGCAACTGAAGAGATTTATCGGGGAAGATGCGATATTCTGCAACGCTCATATGGAGTCACGCGATACTCGCAAGTACTGCCGCATCGATGATAAATCGCAGTCGCTCCTGGCTACCGCGATCACCGTGCAAGGCCTTTCGGCCCGAGCTTATGACCGCATTCTGAAGGTGTCCCGCACTATTGCCGACCTGGCCGACTCCGACACGATCGGGTTGGGGCACATCGCCGAGGCGATTCACTATCGCACGCTTGACCGCAAGCTATGGCAGTAGGCGCAGGTTGGACTGTAGGTGCGGCACGGTTCTGGATAGCCCCAAAAGCGTGCTTCCGCCACCTCATTTCTGCTGGCGCCAAGGCGGACGATTTGTTAGGTTGAGATATGGAGTTATCGACGTCCGGTCTCGCCTTTCGCGGCTGACACCGCGGCTGGGGGATTTCCGGAGTGCTACTGGCGACGGTCATGCATGGACGTCGGGGATGGTCTATCTTAGATAGAAAGGACGGATCAATGAACTGCTCAGCAACAACCTTACGCTGTGGGATATTGGTAGCGGTTATGGTAGCAGTATTCCCCTCGATTGCTTACTCATTTGATCAAGTGTCGTATGTCATTCGCGAGGATCCTCATGGCGGTCAGTCGGACACTCTCGGCATGATAGCCTTTCAATCGGAACCCAAGCTAGGAGCCACCACTCAGATTGACGTGGAATGGTATCTTGACTTCGTCACGGAGGAGTCGATCTCTATCCATGCTAGAGGAGGAAGTGCGTGCGCCTTTCTTTGGGACAAGGTCCATCATGTTTGGCCAGGACCCCACGGCCCAGGTGAGGTTCTAAGGGCCACTTTTGAGATTACTCCGATCTTGGTGGGGAAGTTGTACGTCAGGCTGGAGGTTCTTATGGAACCACATGGTTATAGCTGGTTCAATGTGCCTATCACTTTGAACGAGAAGGGAATCCTGGTTGAGGACAGTCCCGAATTAACGTACGGAAAATTGGGACCGTCACCAGATGCGGAGTGCACAGACCTGTATTTTGTTTACGGCTGTTACCAATCCTCCATAAACAAGCTTGTTGAGACTATCTGCATGCGCGGAAAACTTCCGCTTCCGCTGCATCAAGGCGTCCCGACTGTATACGAGTGCGCCATGGTTCCGACTTGCGACTTCTCCCAAGGTGTGTACTTTCAGGTCGACTACGACGATATTTTAGATGTTGAACTCATCCGGGCAACTGATTGGCCAAACCATGTCTCTGCCGGGGATAGCTTGAGGGTACAACTTGCGATAACTCCGATCAGACCTGGAATTGGCACCATTGATGTGCGCGCCTGGGGATTCAATCCTGTCAAGGATCCTACTCATCGCCTGGGTGTCGACAATGGAGGACGCGACATCAACAACCTCCGGGCGATATTGGTAATTGATGAGGACTTCAGGGTTGTGGCGAACTCTACCGGGCAACTTCCGGACAGCTCGATGGATAAGATGGCCGATTTCCATAGACTGCAGGATATTTGGGCTCTGAGGACGCCGATAATACGGTCTACGTTGTCCAGCGAGAACTTCGAGTCGGTTGCGTTGCCGCTGGATTACCAGCTACGGAGGGAGCGCCGTCACTAGGGTCGGCTGCACTCAATGTGAACACATGTGGACTGTAGGTGCGGCACGATTCTGGTTAGCCCCAGAAGCGTGCTTCCGCCGCTTGATTTCCGCTGGCGCCAAGGCAGACGATTTGTTAGGTTGAGATATGGAGCCATCTAAACCCATAAGTCAGTTCAGTATCGAAGACACTGTTATTGGGTTCTTCGCCGTGCGTCGAAAAGCTGTCCGAGAGTTTGCTCGCGGCCAGTTCGTATCGCTCGAGCTGGGAGATCACTCAGGACGCATCCCGGCGGTCTGGTGGGAGCCGGATCACTTCGCTCTGACGGAGTTGGCCGTGGGGATGGTCGTCAAGATTGCTGGCACTGTGAGCGAATACAACGACCGGCTCCAGATCAATATCGATCGTCTTCGGCTGGCCCGCGAGGGTGAATACGAGCTCGAAGACATCATGCCGCACTCGCAACAGCCGCTTGAAAAACGTCGCAGTCGGATCATGGCCTTGAGCGAGAAAGTCGAAAACAGCTACGTACGAGCGCTGGTCAAATCATTCTTCGACGACACCGGGTTTCTTGACAAGTACTTGATGGCGGCCGCTGGCAAATTGTGGCACCATGCCTTCCTGGGCGGGCTGGCCGAGCATTCGGCCAATGTCACCGAATTGGCGATAGAGATGGTCGGTCATTACCCGTATCTCGACAAGGACGTGTTGATATTTGGCGGATTGTTTCATGATGTGGGCAAAGTGGCCCAGTACTCGACTGATACCGTAATCGACTACACCGACGAAGGCCGTCTGGTGGGCCATATCAGTCTCGCCGACCAGTGGATTTGTGAGCGGGCGACCGCGATTGATGCCTTTCCGGAATCGCTGCTACTCAAACTTCGCCATGTGATCTTGTCGCACCACGGTCAACTGGAGTTCGCGAGCCCCGTCGTTCCCCAGACACCGGAAGCATTCATCCTATACTACTGCGATGAGATTGACAGCAAAATGGGTGCGTTGGATCGTATCCGGAGCCGCCAGAAGGGGGCCGGCTGGTCTGATTTTGTCAAACT
>CAZHDS010000265.1:0-3998 GCA_964531495.1 uncultured Ignavibacteriales bacterium | reverse complement strand
CAATTGTCCTTTGGCGCGGGTATGATAATAGCCATAAAAGTGAGCATTTGGCAACAATAATCATCCGTAGGCGCCGAATCCAAAGAACCAGTTCTTCTTGGCAAAACGATAGAAAAGCTGCTTCTCCGGGATCTCAGATCCAGGTTGGTCATGTGAAGGGCAGGACTGAATCGCGGCCAACTCATCAAAGCCGGTATCCCTGCCGCTGGTGTCTCTGGCCTGCTGTTCCCGCATAAAGGCCGAAAGCTTATTGGGATGGTCCATGATCACGCAGCCTCTGGTGTACTTCGCGGCCAAGGTCCGGAATTCTTGCAGGAACGTTGACTGTATGAGTGTGGCATCCAAGTTCTCACCGGTTCCCACGGAGTCTCTGGCAAACTGGATGGGAGGACACGGTTCAATGTCTCCAGAGGGATTGATGTGATGGCTGATGCCTGTGGCCGCTGGGCAGAGAGCCTTGCCCTCATGATCCCAGTACGCGTCCACCAGAGCGATTGACTCTTTGGTCCTGGCTTCGACCATAAATTTCCTGAGTCGCAGGATCTGTTCGGCCGTGAGGGCAAGCTCAGGGCAGGGCTCAGGCCCTACCGGACGATACACGTAGTACCAGAGATACATGACGCCCCTATCCACCAAGTTCCTGACAAAGGCTTCTGAGACCAGATCATCGATATTGGATCGACAGACGCTCGTAGCCACGCCGGTGATCAGTCTGCTCTCCCGACAGTAGGCGAGCGCTTGCATGGATTGCTGATAGACGTCGCTACCTCCTCGGCGCTCATCGCTGACACTCTCCATGCCCTCAACGCTCAGGAGTGGGGTGACATTGCCAAGTTTGCGCATGGTGCGCGCCACGTCCTGGGTGAGGCGTGTGCCGTTGGTAAAGATCTGGAAGTACGCGTCAGGATGCTTGGCGATCAATTCAAAGATCTGTGGATGCAGCAGCGGCTCACCGCCAAGGATGCCATAGAAGTAACTACCTTTGGTTTTGCACTGCTGGATGATGGTATCCATGGTCTCAAGTGAAAGTTCTGCGGGTGGCGAGGTAGGCCTGACCCAGCAGCCCTTGCAGCGCAGGTTACAGTTGTTGGTGATCGACAGAAACAGGAACGCGGGAAACACCTCGCCGCGCTTAAGCCGCTGCTGACACGACCGTACCGCGAGCATCCCCTTCCACCCAAAGTTATACATAAACTTCAGAATGAGCCGCGGGTCAGGCTCGAGAAGGAAACGTGTGGCTAGCTTGAGAATGGCCATGGTGCCTGCCTATGTAGGAGGACGTCGCTACGATGCTGTGGGATCACTTCCTCTTGCCTTCAATTCTCTCAATTGCTTCTTCGATAGACTCCCGTACTTCCTTCCTCTTGGCCTTCTTAAGAGCAGTCTTCAGAGCAGATAGCGAACTTCTTGCCTTAGGTCCGAATCTGCCGAGAGCGTCTGCCGCGCCTACCGGCTCGGATTCTACTGCAAGCTTAAGCGCCAGTATGACTTCTGGCCCATCATGTCCAATATGCTGGAGCATGTAGGTTGCGAGATAACGGGCCCTCTTCTCCTTTGACTGGAGCATTTTCAGGGCTGCAGGGATGGCTTCAGCGGCTGGGGGTCTCATTTTGGCGAGTGCCTCGACCGCATGCCCACGTACCTTCTTGTTCTGTTCATCCAGAAGAGCTATCAGGATCGGCACGGCGGGCTTGTTCAAGTACTGCAGGCCCTTGCGAGCATCATCCGCAAAACCGAAGTCCTTGTCATAGAGGCACTTCACAAGAGGCCCAATGGCCATGACTGCGCCCACCCTGCCTAAGGCTACTGCTGCTCGGCCACGTACGTCCTTGGTGTCATCAAGCCGTTTCACCAAGGCGGGGCCAGCCTTCTTTGCGGCAGGGCCGATTTCAGCAAGCGCAAGGACGCTACGCCACCGCACCTCCTCATTGGGATCTCCCAAGGTTTCGATGATGGTGTCAATGGCGGGGGCGCCCGTAGTTCCCATGTCATCGAGTTCGAAAAGCGCTGAAATCTTGAGGTCGGCGTCTTTCGATTTGAGTGCCTCGATAAAGACCGGAATTCCCGCGGATTCGGTCGGGTCGATTGCGGCAATTGTAGACGCCACCGCAAGCCGTGTCTCAAGGTCGTCAGACGTGAGAAGTCTAATCAGGTCAGGAACTGCAGGCTTGGCTATATCTTTCAGCCTGGCAATAGTTTCCACTGCGTTGCGACGCAATTCTCCTCGTTCCTTCTTCATCATATCAATTAGCGGCAGTAGCGCCGGTTTTCCGATCTTTCCCAAGGCGTAACACGCGCAGTCGGCCACATCCTCAGCGTCCTCTTCACTGCTATCCCGCTTGACATGAAGAAGTCCTATCAGGGCAGGCACCGCCTCGGCAGCGTTCGGGCCAAGCTTCTCCAGCTTTTCAATTGCATCGATTCGGTGGTCTACATCATCAAGGGCGCGGATGAGCGACTTCACGCTTTCGGATTCCTCACCAGCAAGCAAAGGTTCGCCATCGCATACGCTCCAGATCGTTAGCGTAAGGGCAATAGTTGCCAGGCGCAAGATCTCTGCCCTCATGGTGTCTGTCTCCGTATCGAGGATACCGACTCCGACCCTTAGTACAGCTCAGCACAAATAGGGTGTCAGAAATCGTGAAGGTTCCCGGGTGCTCCTGCCGATAGATGGATTATCACGATCCATTAATGGGAGGACACAAATGGGATCTGCAAATTCAGGAAGCAAGTCGAAGTATGTGATCACACTCTCAAAGATAGAGCGCAATGAACTTGAAAGTTCGCAACGATCCGAAACCATTCGAGCCAGCCTTGCAAAGCGGGCACGGATCATTCTTCTGCGTGCGGAAGGCATGTCAATCTCCGCGATTGCGCGCCTTCTTCCTATGGGCCGGCGCCATGTGGAGAAATGGGTTAGACGATTCCTTGAATCACGCATCAATGGTCTCTCAGACAAGAAGGGACGCGGCCGAAAGCCCTTTTTCCCCTCCCGAGGTCGCCGTTCATCTGGTGAAGGTCGCCTGCGAGCGGCCTGACATCGTTGGACGGTCCCTTTCGCAATGGGATTGCACAGAACTGGCCCGGCAACTGGAACGTGAAGGACTGGTTCAATCAATCTCTGGCAGAACCGTTCAACGTATTCTCGCAAATCACAAACTCAAACCATGGCGCAATCACATGTGGCTCAACAAGAAGAAGCCTCGTGATGCGGAATTCTACAAACAAGTCCTGCACATTATCGACCTATATATTCGTCCGGCCAGGCCTGACGAATTGTACCTGTCATATGACGAGAAGACATCCCTTCAACCTCGTCCTCGCAAGCATAAAACGAAGCCAGCCCGTTCTGGTAACGAACCGAATCTGTGCGAGCACGAATACAGTCGCGATGGCGCCCTCCAACTCTTTGCTGCATTTGACATACGCACTGGTGTTGTCTATGGGCAGTGCTGTGACCGAAAACGTCAGCGCGAATTCATACAGTTTCTTGACTCCATCGACACCACAACTCCCCAAAGGATTCAAACGATCCACATGATCGGAGACAATCTGAAAGTTCATTCAGGTAAAGAAGTGCAGAAGTGGTCATTGACACATCCTCGCTTTCAATTCCACTTCACGCCAGTTCATTGTTCCTGGCTGAACCAGATTGAGCAATGGTTCAGCATACTGCAACGAAAGCGATTCCGCCTTGTCGACTTCGAGTCAAAGGCAGACCTTGCTCAAAAGATCACGCAGTTCATTGACGAATGGAATGAATACGCCCATCCGTTCAACTGGACATCGAAATCTGTCGCCAAAATCATGGCAAAGGCGCCAGAGGAGCTCAAAAGGGCCGCATGATTAGTGGCACCCTATTTGTGCCACGCTGTACTTAGATAGAGGAGAAAGCCGGGACCTCAGAAAAAGGGCAAGGATCGGTGAATGTCCCCGGATTGCCTTGGCAAGGCACATACGCAGTACACGCGTATGGTAAACTTTCGGATGGGTTGGCG
>CAZHDS010000264.1:0-4062 GCA_964531495.1 uncultured Ignavibacteriales bacterium | reverse complement strand
TAGCCGTCTTCAGCCTCGCAGTGGTCAGTGGACCGACTGTTTCTCTCAATCCGTTAGGCATGTACGATGACAATGCCGACTACGAATTGAAGGCACAGCTGGCACCGGTTCACAATCTACCGGGCCCGACCGAGGAGGAGATTGCCCTGAAAAACGCTGAAAACGAGTCGCTTCGTCCGAAGAATGTGACTCGCGGCGTAGTCGCACCTGCGTATGTGACCAACTACAGCGCTAATCGCGACGATAAATCCGTGTTCCTGGCGGAAGACTTCGAGTCTTACGCGCCAAGCACGACTTCTGATCCTTATCCGGTTCCAGGTTGGACCCGGATTAACACAGTCCCTGACTACACCTGGTTCATCGAGACCGCTACTTCTGGTGGCGTTCCGAACGGCACGCAGGCTTCCCTGTGTCCGTATGGCCCAGTTGGCAGCCCGCTGGACGAGTGGATGATCACTCCTCTGCTGGATGTGACAGGAGCCAATAGTGCCCTGCGTGTGGACTTTGCCTACCTGAACGACAACGCCACATACCCGTTTACCCTGGATCTGCTCGTCTCCACGACCGGCACCGCCCCGGGTGACTTCACCCTCCGGTGGGAAGCCCTGAATGAGGCTCACACCTCCATGGAGTGGACAACGACTTCAGTCGACCTGTCCGCCTATGCTGGCACCTCCATCTATCTAGCCTGGCGCTATATGGGTGAAGATGCTAACCTCGGTGGTATCGATGACGTCTACGTCCTCGATGAAGCCGAAGCCACTGGCCGCTGCTGCTACGGCGACGTAACCGCTCCCGACTGCGACGACTTGACTCTGGCTGCATGCCAGGCTCTGAGCGGTTCCTGGGATGCCTCCAAGACCTGCGCGGGCGAAGATTGCCCGATCGCTAATCCGCCGGTCAACGACGAAGTAGAAAATGCTATTACGGTCGTTCCTCCGGAAACCGTAACTGGTACCACGATCGATGCTCAAATCGATTGCCCTGGTGATCTTGATCAGGAAGCGGTCTGGTATACGTTCGAGGCTCCTTTTGCCGAGAATGACGTATATGTCAATTACTGCGGTACGGCGACTGACATCTACTCCATCGGTCTGGCTCTCTATGCCGGCCCGCTGCCGTTGGATTGTGCTGCCACTCTAATCGCTGACGGTTATGCTTTCAATGACTGTGGCGATGCTACAACTAATCCAGACATGAACTGGGATCGTCTGCCTGGTCCGGCTACTTACTATTTGCCGGTCTACGCCGATGACGGCGCCAAGGGCGGATTGGACTTCTCGTTCGACATCACGCTCACCGAATCACCGGCCCTGCCGGCTGGTGCCAGCTGTGGTGATCCTTATCTGGCCAGCTACAGTGCTGGTGATGGAACCATTACGATTGCTGGCATGACCACTTGTGGTTATGGCGACATCTACGGTGGCCAGACCACTTGCCTGGGTTACTATGACCAAGGCGAAGACTGGATCTGCGAGCTGACTCTTAATGATGCGATGGATCTCAAAATCGAGCTCGATCCGGGCGTGACCACCTACGGTGGTTTTGCTGTAGCGGATGCTTGCACCGATTTCACGACCTGCATCACCACGGTGTCGAGTTCCTCTGCTGCTCCCAAGAGCACCGTTGTGACTCTCGCGGCTGGAACTTATTACATCATGGTTGACACCTGGGCGGCTCCGGACTGTATTCCTGCGTTCGACCTGACTTTCTCAGAGTTTGTCTCTACTTCTGGTGACAACTGCGGCGATCCGATCTCGGTGAAGCTGCCTGATGATATGACTAGTGGTGCTGGTTCCGATGAGTACCAGGACAACAACTTCACTTGCGGTCGTATCAATGACTACACTGAGACCGCTCTTGGTGGTTACGACGGAGGTGAGGATATCATCTACATGCTGGACGTTGGTTCCGACATAGATGTTGACATTCTTCTCGATCCGCTTGGTACTACCTGGACCGGCATCATCCTGAGTTCGGTTTGCCCGGACGACGGAACCAGTCTGCTCTTCTCAACGGCCTCGGGCAGCGGTGTGCACGGCTTGTACAACGTGAGCCTAACGACTGGTATCTACTATCTGATGATGGATACCTACCCGAGCCCAGATTGTATTCCGGCATTCGACCTAACGATCAAGCCGACCGCTGGGGCTTTGGCGAATGATGACTACGCCAACTGCGAAGCAGTATATGACGGTGTCGAGATTGCTTTCAGTACTGCCACGGCTACTTTCGACGGTCCGGGCGGCTGCCTGACCTCGCCGAACATCTGGTACTGCTACGAAGCTACCTGCGATGGCCTGGGTACTTTCAGCCTATGCAATTCCGGCTATGATACTAAGATAGCTGTCTATGATGGTACTGATCCTAATACGGCTACTCAGATTGCTTGCGAAGACGATGGTACCGCCTGTGACGGCAAGTCGATTCAGTCCGAAGCGACTGTTGGCGTCGTCGCTGGCAATACCTATCTGATCGAAGTGGGTGGTTACAGCAGCAACGTAGGCGCCGGCGTGCTCAATGTTTCCTGTGTTGAATGCCCTGCCCCCGAGAACAACAACTGTGAAGATGTCACAGCGTTGACTCTGCCGCAGACATTTACCGGTGACAACACTTGTGCCACGAACCAGTGCTCTGACACCCTGGCCTCCGACGGTGAGACCTGGCATGCCTTTGTTGTGCCGTCCACCATGGACATCCAGCTTGAGTACTGTGGTTCCGGCGGTGGTACGCCGTGGCTCAATGGCTTCACGACGTTGGTTCAAGGATGCCCATGTGCCTCCTTCATCTACGCCGATGCCTTTGACTTCACCTCCTGTGGTGACGGCAACCCGACTCTGTGGTGGAATGGCGTACCGGCCGGTACGTACTACTACCCGGTCATGAAAGATGCCAGCAATGACGCGATTGGTGCTTACACCATAACCGTCACTGGCAATACTCTTTCTCAGTTGACCGTCACGCCGACCTTCATCGACTTCGGTGTTCATGCTGAAGGCGAAACTGGTGGCGTTCCGGTTACGCTGGCCTCGTCCGGTGGTTCCTCCGATATCAACTTCACGGTTAGCTACCTGTATTCCACCAAGGGTGGTCTGCCTGGTGGCGTCGCTGAAATGGGTACCGAGGAGCTCAACGTATTCCGCGGTGATTACACCGGTCCGGACTACGTGAATCCTGGCACGAAGCAAGGTGGTGACGACATTGCGACCGCTGTTGTTATAACGCCGACGATGCCGTTTACCGTTACCGGTACCACGGCTGGTTACAATAATGACTACGACGAAGTCTGCACCTTTACCGGTAGCACTGCTCCTGACGTAGTGTACTCCTGGACTCCGAGTGCCGACATCGCAGTTGACATTGACCTGTGCAACTCTGCCTATGACACCAAGCTGTATCTTTACGAAAATACCTACACGCCTGGCGCACCGTTTGCCTGCAGTGACGACGCCTGCCCGGGCTATATGTCCGAACTCCTCGGCCTCGACCTGGTTGGTGGCAACACCTATTACATCGTTGTCGATGGCTACGGTACTAATGAAGGTGTTTACCAACTTGACATCGACGAGGAATTCATTCCTGAGCCGTTCGAGTGTCCTGCTGGCGCCGGCCTTGAGTCTGAAGCCTGTGGCGAAGACCTCAACGGTGGCTGCAACGCGACTCCAGTCCCAGCCTTTGAGCCCATCAATTGTGGCGACACGATTTGTGGTACGTCCTGGGCTGACGGTGGCACTCGTGACACCGACTGGTATCTGATTACTCTGTATTCGGAGACCGAATTGTCTGTGACCGGTTCGGCGAACTTCCCGTTCATCATCGGTTTTGTGGATACGTCTGACTGCGCCACCGCAGCCGCGGTCGATCCGTATGCTACTGGTCTTCCTAGTGAAGTTCAGACAGCTTCTCGGACGGCTGGCCCAGGTACTTACTGGCTGTTTGTTAGTTACAACCTGACCACCTACGAAGGCTATCCCTGTGGCACATTCAACGACTACTGGATTGTCCTGGATTGCCCAGAAGGCCCAGTCCTTTGGGTGAGTGCTGATCCGGAATCCGGAACAA
>CAZHDS010000263.1:3261-4096 GCA_964531495.1 uncultured Ignavibacteriales bacterium | reverse complement strand
TGCTCACCTAACACTTTTTCTCTAAAACAACGAAATCATCTCTTTTCATTGAACATTGGCTGGGGTCTACGATGACACTTCATTTGAACGTGCGCTTTCAGATGATATTTGTCCATTGATTTGTTCGGTGCCTTTCTTGTTTCCTAGTCTTCTAATCCATCTGACAAAGAGCAGAAATGAAAGCAAAAACGGAACAGGCACGAGCCAGAAGACAGAAAACTCCCATTCATCTTGATATGCGACTGCGGCGATGACCGCTGCGATAATCCACGACAGGACAAGAGTTTGCAATACCAGGACGGACTTGGCCATGCGGCGAGGCCAACGGTTTAGGATGCTGCTGCGAGCAATTGGGGCTGCGATGACGAAAATAACGATGAAAAAGAAAGCCGTGACTATTCCGGAAATAATGCCCACAACTGAGGAACACAGTCCGGCGTGGCCGAAAAGAATGGCAGCTGTGTAGGCCACGACAAATGCGATGGTTTTTAAACACTCATTCATATGATTGTTGGGTATTCCCATTGTTTTCTTTGTCATTAAGACAACCCCGCCCTGAATCTTCATGTCCAGATTCAGTTGATCCGCTATTGATCTCAGGACCTCGCCAACGGGACGATTGGTGACAGTCACCGAGATTCTTTCAGTGCCTAGCAGCGAGGAACGAGCTTCCCTGTCAATGATCAGATCCGTCCATGAGATTTGAGACAGGTCATAGAAAGCCGAATGGAAATATGCGTTCGTAATGGCGATAGACACAACGTCATTGGTCAGGTGACGAGCAAGTTCTCGTTGTCGGGCAACTGACGTCTCTTTATAGCTCTCGAACATATGG
>CAZHDS010000263.1:0-3251 GCA_964531495.1 uncultured Ignavibacteriales bacterium | reverse complement strand
GGGGAAGGCATTCTCAACGCCTTACACACCATCGGCACATTCGCCGGTGTTGATATCCTGATTGCCTCCACGTCGAGAGAAACATGTGCGTCAGCGAGATGGGCAAGCCAGGAGATTAGGTGTTGCAACGTAACATCTTGCAGAAAGACCGTGGCGATCGGTTCATCGTATTCAAAACGTTCCGCTTCCAGAACATCAGCATCAACTTTCAGGTTAACCCCGCTAATGAGCTCTACCATCTTCAGGAAGTCCGCCAAATGTGAATCACTGGCCACAGTGACTTTGTTGGTCAGGATGGGTCGTCCTTGTGTGTCGTCTGCTAGCCCTACGGAGGCGACCAGTAGCACGAGCGCCGTCAAGACAATAGCTGTTTTCATGACACCTCCTCAATTGCCCAACGTCATTTTCACGGGCGGCGCTAGTGCGACGTACCGTGCAAAAAATTGTTGGATGCCTTTGCATCCTCAATACTTTGGTTTCTGATCCTGCGGAATTTCATCCCACTTCTTTTTCATTTCTTCTGACACCTCTCTCAATTCAGGGGTCATGCCATAGAACAAAGGGCGCTTGTGCCAGATTGATGGCCGTGGTGTATAGTCAAACCGTTGCTCGAACGCGAGTTCGTACAGACACTTGTGATGACCCGCGAAGTAGATTCTTGGTCCATCAACACGGCCGACCTGGAGAAGGCCAGCGATGACCGGAAAGAAGATGTACAGAGTTATGAAGGCAACAATAGTCCAGATTATGATCTTCTTTCTCATCATCTTATGCCTAATCGGGATAGGGAGAGGACTCGCGTCCCCTCTCCTCCCACACCACCGGACTTACGGATCACGTATCCGGCGGTTCCATTACAAATATTGATGCAGTAAGGGTAGTCCCAGTTTCATGAAGTGTCCAGTCGGAAGTGCAATACTAAGAGCCGGACTCATGCTGAGGCGCCACGGCCCGTGCGCGGATTTACTGGTGTTCCATGCAAGATTGCGGCTCACGCCGCGTTTCCGCAGTTCGCGGTATCCTCGACTTCCCCATTGTTTCCATTGGTAGCAGCGGAGTCGTCTCATGATCCATGCCGTCAGCTCGCGGAGTTGTTGCTTGCTCTCCGCCAGCTTGAAGTATCCCAGCCATCCTTGCAGGTACCTAGCGAGGTTCGTTACGAGTTGCCGTATCGACCTGCCTAGCGTCCTTCGGGTCAGTTCCCGGACTTTGTGTTTAAGCCGTCTGATAGTCTTCTCGCTGAGTTTGATGCCGGCGTTTCTTCCTATACTGAAGCCAAGGAAGGATCGTTCGCGTGGCCGAGCCACTGCGCTCTTGTCTTCATTGACTTTCAGTTTCAGTTCCTGCTCCAAGAACCGGGTGATTGATGCCTTCACTCTTATACCTGCCCTCCAGCTGCCTACGTAGATGTTGCAGTCGTCGGCGTATCTCACGAAGTGATGGCCTCGCTTTTCCAGTACCTTGTCCAGTCCGTCCAGCAACAGGTTCGCCAGAAGCGGAGACAGCGGCCCGCCTTGTGGCGTGCCTTCTCCCCGGGGTCCCATCACGTTTCCCATGAGCATCCCCGCCTTCAGGTATCGGCTAATCAGTCCTGTCACCCGCTCGTCCGTTACTCTCTTTGTTATCAGGCTCATCAGTTTCTGGTGGTTTACGCGGTCAAAGAATTTCTCCAGATCCACATCCACCACCCATCGATATCCTGCCTGATAATATTTACGTGCTTGCTCAACCGCCTGTCGTGCCGATCTCCCGGGTCGGAAGCCGTAGCTCCTCTCCGAGAATGACCCGTCCCACTCTTCCTGCAGTACTTGCAGTACCGCTTGTTGGATGAATCGGTCCAGCACCGTTGGTATTCCCAGTACGCGTACCCCGCCTCCCTCCTTTGGAAGTTCGCGCCGAAGTATCGCGTTGGGCTTGTAGGTGTTTACGAGCAGTTGCTCGCGGATCATCGGCCAGTTCACTATCAGGTGCGCACTCAAGTCCTCGACGGTCATTCCGTCTACACCCGGTGCCCCTTTATTCTGCTGCACGCGACGTAGTGCCGCGCGCAGGTTTTCTGGAGCCAGTATCCGCTCCATCAGTCGCATCTCGTTTGTCGGGTTTCCATTCGACAGGTCGTACGTGCCTAGTTCGTCTCCAACCGTCAGAGACAGCCACAGTTGTTTGCCCGGCTTACTGTTCACGTCTTCCTGCTCCTTTCTTCCCGTTTAATGGTTCGGGCCTTCAGTCTTCGCTTTACGGCTCGGCCTATCTGTTTGCTCCACCTCTTCGGCTTTGGAGTGCCTCACTAGCTCTACCTGCTCTTTCCTACTACGCCCTCTGCTGACTCCTGCTGTCCGCTCGGCTCCGGTCTCCCGTTGCCCTGTCTCGATGCGCTTGCGCGATCGGGACGAGATCCCGCAGGTCTCCCGGGGTAAGTGTCGTGACTTTCCACACATAGACGCCGAATTTATAAAGCACAACCCTCGCTGCAGATAGAGGACTTCGAGGTCACGTGCCCCCTCGTCCGAGTTGTACCACACCTCATATTCGGTTCTTGTTCATCGTCCCGTGCTTTTGCGTTGAGCTTCCTTCAGACCCCGCCTCGCGACGGCGCCCTTGCCCTTTCGCTAACCCTTCGGCTCTGCGCTATTTGCCTGGGTAGAGGACTTCCTTGCCATGTCTCATGACGTGGTCACCTCCTAGTCACGCCGCATGCCCGGCGCACACGCTTGAACTAACCGTTTTTTCAAAAGCGCGCTTTTGAAAAATACGGTTCAGTTCGTTGTTGGGCTCTCCTCGGGTTTGTATCGTGAAGCAGGAGTGCCTCCATGTTTCATGATCAGGTCCTTCACCTCTCGAACTCTACCATAGGGGGTTTCCGGGTCGGGTTCCACAAGGATGGTTGCGTACTGCGAGGGGACTTTGCTCAGCATGTCTTTCTCAACTCGTTCCTTTACCATCGCAACCAGGTTGCTCTCAGTCATGGGACTGGAATCAAACAGAAGCTGGCCGTCCTTGGTGATTACAATCGGGCGAGGATCGTGTGCATCAACAACGACCTTGCTTTGTTCCTGCTGGCTGCATCCGAGAAGGACGGTCAGCAAGACAAACAAACTGGCATGTATCATTTTCATTTTCTTTAGCCCAACATATTATTCATAGGCTACATTACCTGATAATACCAGTATTGACATTACGAACAGGTGATATGACCTTGCTTCAATATTAACCGCAATCCTTCCGGTTGAATTCCTCAATGATCCGGCGTG
>CAZHDS010000262.1:0-4139 GCA_964531495.1 uncultured Ignavibacteriales bacterium | reverse complement strand
GGCAATGTCGCTGGGATGATCTGCCGCGTGCAAGAGCCATTGGCACAACCCGCAGAAGAAAAATAGAAAAGGCTATAACAACCACAGAACGTGTTCTTCCTGGCATGACTGATTGGGTCCTCTGGACTCGTTATCCTCTCACAAAAGGCGATCAGAAGTGGTTTTACGGCCTAAAGTCCAAGATGTCACTGGCACTCTACTGGGATAAGGATGTCGAGGATCTTTTGTCGGGAGATTGCACTCTCTTTCGGGCAACCTATTTTGGGGAACTTATCTTAACGCCTGATTCTTTGAGTACCCTTCATGAGCAGAGTGTTGCTCGTGTGCAGCGTCGGTGGATACCTGGCGCCCATCAGCAGGTCAATGCAGGAAGAACTCTGCGCAAAATGCTTGGTGACGGTGCATCATGGAGCCACCTGAAAAAGCTCGCTGTCACTCTTAACGCGGCAGTGAAGGATATCTTGAAAGGCGCCAAAGGCAAATCAAAAGCGCGCAACGTATTGAAAGTATTATGTGATGAATGTGTTACCAGGGCATCGCTCCTGAACAATGTTTATGATCTTCTGGAGAAAGGTGATTTAGGCCGTCTGAAACAGACTATAGAAGACAAGCCTGAGACGCAAATCTCCAAACTAAGAATAGTTCCGAGAAAACTCCGTGTTGCTCGCGATGCTTCCGTATTTGTGGTCACAAACGCAATTGCGGACATTGACCTAGCGGATTCTCTTCTGGATGATATTGATGCGTTACTAAGCACAAATCTTATCGCTGTGCTTGCTGATGCAGGGGGTGGCAAAACACAGCTCGCAGCACAACTGACGGCACCATCCACGGAGCGCCCAGCCGGATTGCTTATCCATGGTCAAGACTTACATCGCGGACAGCATCTTGATCATATAGCCCAAGGCGTCGTTGTCCCGGGAACGGGTTTGCCTGTTCCGACAATGGAAGCCTTAATAGCTGCTTTTGATGCTGCAGGGCAAAGATCAAAGCGACGCATACCAATTATTATCGACGGGTTAAACGAGGCGGAAGATCCTCGTGATTGGAAAGGCCCGCTGTTGGCCCTTGAAGTCATGCTTAAGAATTATCCGTATGTGCTGGTCGTTTGTACCTTACGTACGGGGTCACGCGAGCCAACAGAACACTACTTGTGGCAAAGACGAAGAGGTGCCAATTCTGAGAGAATGACTTTTGCCGATGATGCGCTTCCTGATTCTGTAGAATGTCTGGAAATACCGGGGTTTGAACACGATACAGCGAAGGCTGTCGGGCGGTATTTTCGATATTACAAAATTGATCCAGGTGATGCTGATCTTCCAATGGAGCTGCTTTCTCATCCATTAACGCTGCGCCTTTTTTGTGATGTTACCAATCCAGATCGAAAGAAGGAAGTTGGCATAGAGAAGATGCCAAGTTCACTGAGTGCTCTCTTTGACCGATATTTGGAGCACGCTGCAAAACGTATTGCAGAACTGTCTCCGTCAGTACACCGCTATTATGAGCAGGATGTTCGAAAAGCATTTGCAGAAATTGGCTCTATGCTGTGGGCAGAGTCTTCCAGGGAAATCAAGCAGGCAGACTTGCGTAACAACTTGAATGATACATCTCGACAATGGAACCACAGCATAGTTCGATCGCTAGAGCAGGAAGGGGTAATTCTGCGTGTTCCTGGTGATCGCCCTGGAGAATATGGAGTTATGGCTGTCTACGATGCGATGGCAGGGCATTTAGTAGCCGATGCCATGTTGAGTCAGTCAGAAAACAGTTTTAGCGCTTGGTTACAACAAGCAGATACCCTGGCGTTGCTACACGGGTTGCATGATAAGATGCATCCTTTGTCCAGTGACATCTTTCGCTCGCTAGTAGGTCTCGCCCCAAGACGCCTTCGCAAACAGTTGTGGGAGCTTCTGGATGAACCTCTACGTTCAGCGGCACTTCGATTTGCTGCGAAGCTGGAAGGCGACTACTTGGACGCCAAGACTGTTGATGCTCTGGCGCAGCTTCTTGCAGATCCTGCTCAACAACGCAGTGATCTTTTTGTTCGCCTTTACCATGCTCGTGGTGCTGTAAATCATCCGCTTAATTCAGAATTTATGGATTCCGTATTGAGGTCTTTGGAAGTCTCAAAGCGTGATCTTCAATGGTCGGAATGGATTCGGAGAAATTCAGATTCTCTACAGAATGATGTGCTAAGTCTGGAGGATCGCTGGTCCAGCACGCCTTATGTAAGGAAGAAGTCGGATGACCTTCGTGCTAGGTGGGTAATGTGGTTATTGACAACTACTGTTCGAGACTTGAGGAATTATGCAACACGTGCATTGTACTGGTTTGGACGAGGAGCGCCTTCTGACCTGTTTGATCTTACACGTGACTCTTTAGAAATCAATGATCCCTATGTTTCTGAGCGTATGCTCGCCGCTAGCTATGGTGTCGCAATGGCCCGATGCACGACGGCAGATAGTAAAACTTTTATAAACACTGTTCTGCCGTCATTTGCTCGTCATATTTACGATCTGATGTTTAAGAACGAGGCTGCTCATGGCACAACTCATTTGCTAAGCAGAGAGTATGCACGAAGCATAATTGAACTTACGGTGTTCCATCATCGAAAACTTTTCTCAGTTACAGAACAGAAACGTTTCCGCCCCCCATACGAAAGCGGAGGGCTGCGTGTTTGGAAAAAGAGCAAAACATCAAAAAAGGCCAACTATGGCTATGATACACCGTTTCATATGGATTTCGAGAACTATACGCTTGGACGTCTGGTCAGCGGTCGCGGCAACTATGATTTTGAACATTCAGATTACAAGACGATAAGAAGCCAGGTTCTTTGGCGGGTTGAGCAACTTGGCTGGTCCCAAGAGAAGTTCAAAGAACTGGATCGTCAGATTGCCGCCAGTCACAGAGGTTCACGTATTGAGGATGGTAGAGGTAAAACGGATCGATATGGAAAGAAGTATTCGTGGATTGCCTACCACGAAATGGCTGGCTTGCAGGAGGATAAGGGGAACATTGAGAGAGAGGCAAATGGTCGCACGTGGGATGTGGACATAGATCCAAGTTTTCCATTGCCTCTACCAGATGCCAAGCCGTTTGAGGGCGATTATCTTGGTGACTCAAAATTGACGCAAAAACAATGGATATGCAACGGCCCTGTTCCCGACCTCAAGCCAAACCTGCGAATGACTTCGCTTTTAGAGCAAAAAGGGCCTTGGGTCGCGCTGGATGGCTTCCTCTCGCAGCAAGATAAAGAGCGTGGCCGCAGGCTATTTTGCTTTCTGCGAAGCTTTATTGTGTCAAAGAAGGATGCGAACGAGTTTCTCAAGTATCTAAGAAAACAGGATCTTGCCGGTCGCTGGTTACCGGAAAAGCCAGGTGTAACATACGCATTTGCGGGTGAAATCCCATGGTGTAGAACTTATCCCAACAACGGAATTACCAAATTGCAGTTTGTAAGAAAGGAATATACCAAAACCGTACGAAGAAGACGCAAAGCATACTTCCTTGATGGAAAGCAGATTCCATTACAGGAGACTGACATATTGACATATCGTCTCTTTGGTAATGATGCAGATGCAGCTGGAGTTAAAGACACAATGACAGACGCGGAGTTAGCGCGCATTGAAACACGTAATGTTATGGTCAGTCAGGATGTGATATGCCGAGAAACCGAAAGCTTTAACACATTGATTCCTGTGCGAGAGTTCAATTGGGAAGGTCAGTCGCTGGAAGGCGAATCCATTCACGGGGTGGCACTGGCGAGGGAGATTGCTCACGATCTTCAACTTGTTGGTCGGCCCCAAACACTCGATCTGTTTACTAGAAGTGGAGAAAGGTCAACGATAGGTGTCTCGTCGCGTGAAGATTACAACAATAGCCAGCAGTTATTCATGATAAGAGCAGATTTGCTAAATCGCTATTTGGAAAAGAAAAAATCCGTTATGGTTTGGGCTATATGGGGAGAACGCGAGTTTTCATCAGATGTGCTTAATGAGCTTCGATCTAAGGATGACTATCCAGATCCTTTGTACAAAGTTTATCAAGTTATCAGGAAACATGCTGGGTAACGAATGTATTTCTGCTGCGCCTTGGCGCAGTTTGGCTTCTCTTTGGTTTCTTTTTTGCCGGATACCTGA
>CAZHDS010000261.1:0-4154 GCA_964531495.1 uncultured Ignavibacteriales bacterium | reverse complement strand
TTGGAAACGGGAATTTCTTCACCCCGCCAGTCATCCTTCCGCTAACTGATACGCCAGATGCCTTAGCATTGGGGCATCTCAACGGTGACACATATATGGATATCGCCGTCGTGGAAGCAAGCGCCGGCATGGTAACCCTGTTTTCCGGATCGAGCGATGGCTCTTTCACGCTCCTGTCAGAAGTTGGAGTGGGAGCAGGGGCTTCCGGTCTGATCGTTTCCGACTTCGACGGTGCCAACTCAGGCGATATTGGCGTGATCTATTCATCCGGCAGCAGCTCGTTCATGACGCTCATCAATGACGGTGCTGGAGTCTTCGACACCGTCTCCTATCCGGCCGTGCTTGATGGCCATAGTGCAGTCCTAGCGGGCGACTTCTCGGGTGACGGTCGCATCGATGTTGCTATCACCAGTAGAACCCGGGATAGCCTAGCGATCCTTCCGGCTCTTCCCAATGGTGGCTTCGGCTACCCGTTGCTGCACAGTGTTGGTGATGAGCCAATCGATATCTCCTGCGATGACTTCGATCAGGACGGTGAGGCCGATCTGGTCGTCTTCAACTTCGGCAGCCAGGATATCACCGTTATGAGCGGCATCATGCCGGCCACGGTCAATACCGAGATCACGATAGTCACTCCAGTTGGGGGTGAGGACTGGGAGACTGGTTCTGAACACTTGGTGGTATGGACCAAGGGAGCTGGCATAGCGGCGGTCGATGTAGAGCTGAGTCGCGATGGTGGCGCCTCTTGGCAGAGCATTGGACAGAATGTTACTGACACTTCGATGACATGGCTGGTTATTGGTCCCGGCACGGCCAGTGCCATGGTGCGAGTTTTCGATCGCACGGTTCCGAGCCGGTACGGCACCGGAGGAGTGTTCACTGTTACATTATCCTGCGCCTGCGGCGATATTGACTGCAATGGTGCAGGACCGAATATCGCCGACCTCATCTTCCTTGTCCAGTACATGTTCCAGGAAGGACCGCCCCCCGAGTCCTTGTGGATCACTGATGTGGACGGCAATGGCGACGGGCCCAACATCGCTGACTTGATATACCTTGTGCAGATGATGTTCCAGGAGGGGCCTGACCTGCAGTGTCCGTGACCTATCGGGCCGACGAACATAGGCTATGGAGGTTCTGATGGATGATCAGAAGGACTTGATCACCAATATGACACAACGGTTTCACCGCGCAGCAGGGCTATTAGCCCTGCTGTGTCTTGTCTGTCTCATAGCGCCGCAGACGCGAGCTCAATCTTGGCGGGACAAGATGATAGTGACTGATTCTCTGACCCGCGCAGAGGAGTTTGTAGCCGCCGGTGACAGTCTGCGGCAGATTATTGCGCAGGCTGAGGCCGATCCGGGAACTCCGGACACGGCTCTCGGCAGGATTTACTACAAGATCGGCTACAACGCTCTTCAGATCGACGACTATGAGCGGGCACTCACAGGGTTCAACAAAGCTCTGGCTATCTATACTGAGCACTTGGGACCATCTGACATCAAGATCGGCAAGATCTCAAACTCACTCGGCTTCGCCTGCCAGCGTCTGGGCAATTATGAAGCGGCCGAATCACACTATTTGAACTGCCTGAAGATCATGGAGGCAGTATACGAGCCAGATGATCCCGCCCTGTTGACTTATATCGAGAATCTGGCGGTCCTTTATATCACGACTTCCGAACTGTCAAAAGCAGAGCCTGTGGTGGCCCGCCAGGTTGCGATCTCTGAGAGCGCCTTTGGGCCTGACGACTACCAAGTGGCAGTGGCGCTGGGGATCTTCGGGGATCTCCTGCGGCACCAAGGCAGGTTTGCAGAGGCAGAACCGCCGCTGCGACGCTCGGTCGCGATCTGTCGCAAGACGCTCGAGGCCCACGATCCCGACCTGGCTGTGTCCTTGACCGACTTAGCAAATATGTTGAGCGAAGCTGGGCGGTACGAAGCGGCGGAGGAGCTCTTTCGCGAAGCCTTGTCCATTTGGGAGCAAAACGGAGATCCCGATGTTCTTGCCGGTATATACAATCTGGGTCTCAACTACTATCGACAGGGCAACTACTACGACGCTGAGCCGCTTCTGAGACGCTCCCTAAGCATGACGCGTAAGACCTACGGCCCTGATCACCCTGAACTAGCCCATGATCTTCAACTTCTAGCCATCCTCTACACTGAGCTGGGTCTGCGTCGTGAGGCCGAGAATATGTACACTGAGGCCATCCGGATCTCAGAAACTGCCCTGGGTCCGGACAATCCGCTGGTTGCCTTAGAGCTGAACAATCTTGCTATGTTCTATACTCGTCAGGGACGGTACTCCGAGGCCGAACCGCTCTTGACCCGTTCCTTGGAGATTTACCGGGACAACATGCCAGCCGGACACGTAGCTACTGCGAATGCTGCAGAGAGCCTGGCGGACCTTTACGCATCTGTAGGTCGCGATTCAGCAGCCGCCGAGCTATACGAAGAAGCCGTCAGGGCATATCGATCGGTCGGTACAAGACCCCATCCGAAAATTCCGTCGATGCTGATCTCGTTGGGCCTAGTCTACCAGCGTTTGGACCGGTCTGACACAGCTAGGTCATTGCAAGCGGCGGCGGCCACGCTCCTGGCCGCGAGCGGTGACACCCTCCGGCCCGATATGGCTCGATGCTTTGAGCTGGCTAGCGATAACTTCAGTGCCATCGATTCAACTGACCGGGCCACCGAAGCGGCGGGGAAGGCGTATGAAACAAGGTATGCGAATCTACTCGATTTCTCGGACCTGCTATCGGAGCGGGATGCGTTGGTCTATTCCACGCACCTACGCCAAGCCGTTGACCGGTACATGACCTGTCTGTCGAAACAAGGCTTTGAGAGATCATCTGTGCGAGCCTCCGAGGTCGTCTTGGCTTCCAAGGGAGTTGTAACCGATGTAATGGTCAATCGCCGGCGATCACTGGCCGCCACCACCGATTCAATCTCCGCCATTCTGGTGGCAACCTGTGGCGATCTGAAACGCCGTATTTCCGATTTGCATGTCTCGGGTACGAGAACCTACACTCCAGAGCAATTGATGAGATTGGTTGACTCGCTCGCCACGGAAGTAAACGATATTGAAGCTGCTCTGGCTCGGCACTCCGGGGACCGGACGGTCAGCCACGGTCAAGGCTTCCTCTCCATTGAGCAAATCGTCGCAACGCTGCCTGCCGATGCCGCTCTTGTAGAGTACATGCGGTTTGACGAACCCGGTCTGGAGTCTACCTCCCACTATGTCGCCCTGATACTCAAGGCGAATACTACTCCGGCGATTCGCGACTTGGGGGACGGTCGGAGTATTGAGAACCAGGTGGATCGGTACCGCCGGCACTTGGCGGATGTCGCCTCTTCTGGTCAGATGCCCACCATGATCGATCAAGTCGAATACGATGAGATCAGCCAGAGCCTGTACAGTCTGTTGTGGCAGCCCGTGGCGGACCTGCTGGATGACCGGGCAATGGTAATACTAGCTCCCGACGGTATGCTCAACCTGGTCTCCTTCGCTGGCCTGCGCTGTCCAGACGGACGGTTTCTCGCTGAGATCCTGACTCTCCACTACCTATCATCGGGACGCGATCTGCTTAACCTGGCATCGTCGGGGCATGCGGGCCATGGTTGTCTGGCTATGGGCGATCCCGACTATGATGCCTCGGCTGCCGTGTGTTTGGCTCCGGTCGGCGGTACGGACCAACCTCACACAAATCAATCTGTGCAAGGTAGTTCTGTGCGCTCCGGCTGCGGTGAATTGGATGATGTTGTTCTTGAGGCCCTTCCTTACACCAGAAGTGAAGTCGAGGCCGTGACCGCCGCCTGGCAGGCATCGAATGCGGACTCGGCGATAGTCTGCCTCGGACCCAAGGCCAGTGAAGAGTGCTTCCGGCTCCATGCTCCGGGCAAACGGATACTGCATCTTGCCACCCACGGCTATTTTCTCGACGGCTCCTGTTCATCGGAGGCCAGCCAGCAGCCTGCGTTACGGAGAGACATCACTGCCGAGAATCCCTTGTTACTTTCTGGCCTGTTCTTCGCAGGGGCCAACCGGCGTGGCGCCGGAGCCGACTCCCTGGGTGCTGAAGACGGAGTGCTAACCGCCTATGAGGTTTCGGTAATGGATCTGTGCTCTGTGGATCTGGTGGTGCTATCTGC
>CAZHDS010000260.1:0-4173 GCA_964531495.1 uncultured Ignavibacteriales bacterium | reverse complement strand
AGATCTCACAGCGAGACTTCGATCTCATCATCACCGATCTGAAGATGCCGAAGGTCTCGGGCGACGAAGTAGTCAAATTCGCACGGGAGTCCAAGCCAGATATTCCGGTCATTATTATATCAGGCTACTCAACTTTGTACGCCGCCAGTCAGTCAGTTAATCACGGCGCCTGCGCCTTTCTATCAAAGCCGTTCAGCATCGCCGAGCTGACCAAGACTATCGGAAAGAGCCTGGAAGACCATGTCTAGCCAAAACACCGGGATTCTGATTGTCGACGACTCGCTTGTAATCCGCGAACTACTCTCGGAATACTTGACCGATCGAGGATATGCTATTGATGTGGCGATCAACGGCCAGGATGGCATAGACAAGGCCCTGGCTGGAGACTACCAGTTAGTATTCTGTGATCTGCACATGCCGAAGAAGAACGGCTATCAGGTGTTTACCGAAGTCAACAAGATCAAGCCGGACCTGAAGTTTATCATGACCGACTCTCTTCCCGATGAGCTGGCGGCCATGGCTAGCGACGCCGGCGCATGTGGTTGCTTGACCAAACCCTTCGACCTGCACGAAGTAAGTGCGAAGGTCAACGAAGCCCTGGAGATTGTGGAGAAAGAATGTCAGCCGCCGAGAAGATAGACATTCGAGTTGTCGTTGCCGACGATGAAGAAATAGTCTGTTCGTTGGTCCAGGACATGCTGCAGGAAGAGGGTCTACAGGTCTGGACAGCCTCTGACGGCGCGAAAGCAATCGAATTGGCCACTGAACATCAGGCCAACCTGCTCATCACCGACATTCGCATGCCCAATATGGACGGGATCGAACTGGTTCGCCGTCTGCGCGAATTGAATCCCGACTTGGCCGTCATATTTATGACCGGCTATGCCAATCTCAATTCAGCCAAGGAAGCTATCAAGCACGGCGCCTTGGAATACATCATGAAGCCTTTTGAATTGACTGAAATTCGACAGGCGGTCGGACGGGCGATTGAGAAGATTCAGCACGATACTGGGATCAATCAGGACGAGCAGTTGGAACGCCTCTCCGATCTCAATGAAATGTTGTACCAGGCCGGTGATCGCAAGTCACTGACCATGCTCTCGCTCAAGTTCGCAATGATGCACTGTCAATCATCCCGGGGAGCAGCTCTGTGTTGGAGCAGCGATATGGGTGACGTATCAATGATGGTTGTCCGGGACGATCAAACAGAGGAACGGGAACTACCAGACCAACCGCTTCAGAGCTGCCTGGCGAACATTGCCAGCAGCAGCTTGACCAAGCCGTTTCGGATCGCATCTCTCGAGGATCACCTCTTGTTTCAGTCGACTCCGGACCCAGACCTATCCCAATACCTGTTCCCGGATAGTCTGGCGGGCTGCGCCTCCATCTTGAACATCCCTATCGGCAGGGCCGACACAACCTATGGTCTCATCATGGTGGGAATTGACGCGGATGCCACCGAGGTGTCAGAAGCGGATATGCGTTTCGTCTCAATCACTGGCAGCCAGTTGGCGCTCTCTCTGGAAAACGTCGTTCTTCTTGAGGAATCCCAGAAGGCCTACACGCGCCTCAAGGAACTCCAGGACGAGACAATCGAATTAGAGAAGATGGCGGCCCGGGGCGAAATGTCGGCCGAAATCGGTCACGAGTTGAATAAT
The DNA here is from genome assembly GCA_964531495.1 of uncultured Ignavibacteriales bacterium. Lineage (GTDB taxonomy): Bacteria > Zixibacteria > MSB-5A5 > GN15 > FEB-12 > DAOSXA01. The sequence continues at coordinate 2,515 of CAZHDS010000260.1, read as the reverse complement.
TTCATGGGCGTCATCTCCGGCAACGTTTCGCTGTTAGGTTTCAATCTCAAGAAGAAGAAATACGACCAACTTGGCCGATACGTCGAGAGCATTGAAGAGAACATCGAAAAAGTGAAGAAGTTCACCAGCAACCTGATGGATTTGACGCCGATCTCCTCAAAGAAAGAGGTTATCGACTTTGGCAATCAGCTGGATGAGGTTGTGGATTACCTCCGGCCCCAGCGGCGTTACAGCGGTGTAACAATCACGATGCAAGCTATTGACGAGCCGATTCCGTTCGAAGCCGACAGCGTCCACATCCAGCAACTGCTCTACAATATTTTTAACAATGCTGCCGATGCCACTATCGATCAGGACCGGCGCGAGATCGATGTTGCCCTAACTTTGGATCAGGCCAGAGGCACTTTTGCCGTGAGCATCTCCGACACCGGCGTTGGAATCGATCCAGATCTACTGGCGAAGGCCTTCAACGAGAAGTTCACGACCAAGAAGACCGGCCATGGTTTCGGGCTGCTAGTTTGTCGAAGAGTGATAGAGAGTCACGCCGGGAAGCTGAATATCGACTCTGTGGTCAACCAGGGAACCACGATCAAGATCACCTTCCCCATCGCGGGAGCCAAAGTCGAGCTCGCCGCAACAGCCCCGCCACCAGCCCCGCTGGCCCTCCCCGTTACTTACTGACAAAGACCGCCACGGCGACAGCGTAGTGCTTTTCGTGGCTCAGCGAGAGCATGCACTTCGCCCCGCCCAGACAATTCTCGATTTCAGATGGCAAGACTAGTTCGGGAGCACCATCCTCGGTCCTCAGGATTTGTATCATGGGCCAAGCTGGCCGATCGTCGAGGAATGGCCTGAGGGCCTTCACGACCGCTTCCTTGGCCGCAAAACGACCGGCCAGGAACTGCACCTGATCATGCCGCTCGGCAAGAAGAGCTTTCTCGCGATCACTCAGAATGCGATCAATGAATCGCTGGCCATACTTCTCAATATCAGCAGCAATACGAGCGACTTCCACAATGTCGAGACCGATAGAACGCACGGGCATCATCCTCAAGTGAATGGGACATTAGATCTTGACGGTAATCTAAGCAGGTTAGTTGTTGAGAGGCAACAAGTGTCGAAAATGTATTGCGAAAAACATTGAGAAGACCGTATATTACGGATAAGAAGTTCAGGAGAGAGACATTATTTGAAACCTCTAACACCGAGCTCATGAAGGTTGCCTCTTGACTGTTGCGCTAACGCCGTGACCTCACCGCAAGGTGAGCAGCGGAGGCAAAATGCAGCAAGTGACTGTAAAAACCCTTTAACGTTACAAAGGTGAGCTCTTTCAAATAACCCTCTCTCTCCATTTTTGAAATCCCACTCGGCGACGGGTGGGATTTTTTTGATTTGGGACACGGGCGTTTGCGTACGCAGGATGAAAACTAATCCTTGGGCAGCTCGTAGTAGAAACGACTGTTAGCGCAAGCCTCGAAAGCGTCTGACAGAAGCTGCCCCTCCACGCCCACGTTATCATAAGGATGCTCGCAGATGTGAATCACCGGCTTCCAATCAGGGCGCCCCAGACAGGCACAGAAGTCCTCGGTCCAGCCCGCGACCAGCTTCTGTTTGATCGTCCGACTGACTCGCGGACAATAGAGCAGGAAATGGAGGTACGGGCGTTTCTCCACATCTGAGACCAGCTCTCCCCCGCCGGCCGCCATGGTCAGGCCGTATTCACGAAACAGAATTCCAAATATCTCGCGTCCAAAGGGCGCAACCTCGTCAAAGCGGTCAGTCAGCTTCTGCGTGAGCTCGGCCCGTACCTTCTCTTCGACGGCGGGCATGGCGATTTCCAGACAAGGCATGCAGTATTCTCCTTTGGCAAGCAACGAGGGGGCTTATGTGTTGTGCTCCAAGATGGCCTGAAATAGTGCGGGCGTCAATCACTTCCCGTGGCAAGACTTTGAAGCGCGCGAAGATCAGCAATGACTGTAATACCCCGGTCCAGCGAATCGGGCTCAGCCAAGCTGCCCGACTGGGGTTTGTAATCACTCGTGGCGGAGTTATGCGAATCCGGACGGCGGATCAGGACGGGTCTCATACTGCAAGCAATCGCAGCCTTCATGTCATCGTCGGTGTCGCCGACATAGATCACCGATTCGGGAGTCAGGCCGGTGGCCTTGAGGGCGTCGTCGAAGATCCTTGGATCCGGTTTCTTCAGTCCTACTTCGGCTGAGATCGTTATCACATCAAAAAACCGGCGCAGGTCTAAGCGATCGAGCAGACGATGAATATGCGGTGGGTGATCAAAATTCGTAATCAGTGCCGTTGGCACATTTTGTTGCGACAGAGAACTCAGAACTGGGATAGCGGCAGGATCCAGAGTGATGTACTTCTCCCAGGCTTCCACGCTGACGGTGGCAGCCATGCCCAGCTGATCTGCAGTTAATGATAAGCCGAGCTCCTCGGCGAGCCGATCGAGGCGGCGTTCATAGACTGTCAGGCCATCATCAGCTACGCTTGGCTCGGG